>JAUZEX010000351.1 GCA_030838815.1 Actinomycetota bacterium | reverse complement strand
CATTGCGCAGCTGGGCGGGGACGACCGGGACGCGCACGGTCAGGTAGGGGATGAACTTGTCGGGGTTCTTGCTGACGCCCCCGCCCAGGATGAACAGGCGCGGGCTGAACAGCCGGTCGATGGCGATGAGGTGCTCGTCCAGGTCGGCCGCCCAGGCTTTCCAGGACAGGCCGCGGCGAACCCGGGCGGCGGCCGCCGAGCGGCGTTCGGCGTCGCGCCCGCGGATCTCCATGTGGCCGAGCTCGGTGTTCGGAACGAGCACGCCGTCGACGAACAGCGCCGAGCCCACGCCGGTCCCGAGGGTCAGCACGAACACCGTCCCGCGTTCGCCGCGACCGGCTCCGAAGCGCATCTCGGCGACCCCGGCCGCGTCGGCGTCGTTGACCACCGTGACGTCGCGGATCAGCGCCCGCTGGAACTCGGTGGCGGCCGGGAAGTCGATCCAGCCGGGATCGATGTTGGCCGCGGTACGGGTCTCGCCTTCGATGACGACGCAGGGGACGCCCACCCCGACCGGGACGGTCGCTCGGTCGCCGGCCTCGGGGACGGCCCGGACGATGCGCCGGACCAGCCGCGCCGTGGAGGCCACCACCGCGTGAGGAGTGGAGGGCACCGGGGTCGCGACCCGCAGGCGGTCGCCGCGCAGGGTGCCGGTGGTGAGGTCGACCGCGCCGGCCTTGATCCCGCTGCCGCCGATGTCAATCCCGATCGCCAGCTCGGTCACGGTCGCCTGCCTAGAAGTAGTTGACGGTGATGCCGCCGTCCACGACCAGCTGGGCGCCGTTCGTCCAGCGCGACTCATCGGAGGCGAGGTAGATCGCCATGTACACGATCTCCTCGGGCTTGCCAAAGCGACCAGTCGGGTTGCGGGCGAGGCGGATGCGCTTGGCCTCTTCGTCCTTGACCAGCCACTCCATCAGGAGTGGGGTCTCGACCGGCCCGGGACAGATCGCGTTGGTGCGCACGCCGTTGGGGCCGAACTGGACCGCCATGCTGCGGGTCAGGGACAGCAGCGCTCCCTTGGAGGCGGTGTAGGCATCCTGGGGCACGGAGCATCCGACCAGCGCCACGAAGCTGGCGATGTTGATGACCGAACCGCCACCCTGGGCGACCATCTGCGGGATGGCGAACTTGCAGCCGAGGAATACGCCCCGGACGTTGACGGCCATGACCTGGTCCCAGACGTCGACCTCGGTGTCGATCACCGAGTGATCGGCCTCGGGCATGATCCCGGCGTTGTTGTAGAGGACGTCGACCCGACCGTAGGTCGCCACGGCGTGATCGACCATCGCCCGGGCGTCGGCTTCCTTCGACACGTCGACCTTGACGAACGAGGCCTCCCCGCCGGCCTCCTGGACCAGCCGGACGGTCTCCCGACCGGCCGTCTCGCTGAACTCGGCGGCGACCACCCGGGCGCCTTCGGCCGCGAACATCAGCGCCGCGGTCCGGCCCATTCCGCCCCCGGCGCCGGTGATGATCGCCACCTTGTCCTGGAGTCGCATCGGTCCTGCGGTCCCTTTCCCTGTGCGCCCGACGATCGCGCAAGCCTACAGGCTCAGCCCCGACCGGACCTCGGTCAGGAACGCTCGAGATAGCGCTGGCGATCCCATGGATGGACGATCGCGTCGTAGGTCTCCTGCTCCACCCGGGCCGCGTTGAGGTAGTGGGCGACGACATCCTCGCCGAAGATCTCCAGCGCGGCCTCCGAGCGCTCCAGGGCCTGGATCGCCTCCCACAGCGCGCGGGGCATCCGATCGCAACCGGTCGCGACGTAGCCGTTGCCCTTGTACTCGGCCGGCGGCGCGATCTTGTGCCGGATCCCGTACAGCCCGGCGCCGACGAAGGCGGCGTAGGTCAGATAGGCGTTCATGTCGCCGCCCGGGAAGCGACACTCCACGTGGAGTGACGGACCGTCACCCACGACCCGGAAGCCGGTCGTCCGGTTGTCCCGTCCCCAGACCACGTTGACCGGCGCCCACGATGCCACGGCGAAGCGCTTGTACGAGTTGATGTTCGGGGCGAAGAAGATCGCCAGCTCCCGGGCCAGCTTCATCATCCCGCCCATGAAGAAGCTCATCGTTTGCGACATGCCGTAGGGCGCCTTGGACTTGGGGTCATGGGTGAGCGAGGTCGACCCGTCTTCGCTCCAGAGGCTCATGTGGAGGTGGCCTGACGATCCCGTCCAGGAATGATCGGGCTTGGCCATGAACGTGATCCCCCAGCCGTTGAGGTAGGCGATCTCCTTGGCACCGTGCTTGAACAGGACGCTCCGGTCGGCCGACTCGAGGACCTCGTCGTAGCGGATGTTGACCTCGTGCTGGCCGGGCGCGGCCTCGCCCTTGCTGAACTCGATCGGGATCCGGGCCTCGGTCATCTGATTGCGCAGGAGGCGGTGGAGCGGCTCGGCCTTGGTTGCCTGGAGCAGGTGGTAGTCCTCGTTGTATGAGCCGAATCGCTCCGGTGGCGCGAAACCCTTGCGGGCCATGTCGTCCCAGCTGTCACGCAGGACGTAGTACTCGAACTCCGAGCCGGCCTTGACCACGTAACCCTGGCCGGCGGCCGCCGCGACCTGACGCTTGAGGATCGTCCGTGGCGAGACCGGGATCTCGGCGTGGCCGTCGCCGTCGACCGTGTCGGACAGGACCATGGCCGTCTTCTCCAGCCAGGGCGGGATCCGCAGGCTGTCCCAGACCGGGTCGGCGATCCAGTCCCCGTAGCCCGTCTCCCAGTTCATCAGCCGGAAGCCGTCCGGGGTGTTCATCTCCATGTCCGTGCCCAGCAGGTAGGTGCAAAAGTGGGCGCCGTGGTCGATGACGCCGTCGAGGAAGGCCTGGCCCTGCACGCGCTTGCCCATCAGTCGGCCCTGCATGTCGGTGAAGGCGACGACGAGGGTGTCGATCCGCCCGTCGCGGATCATCCCCTCGAGCTCCTCCCGACGGGGATGCTTGGCGTGGCCGTGGCTGTCGCTGCTCATCGTCGACTCCT
>JAUZEX010000316.1 GCA_030838815.1 Actinomycetota bacterium | reverse complement strand
CCCCGCTGGGCCGGAACCCGTTGGCCGGGTCCTCGGCGTAGAGCCTCACCTCGATGGCATGCCCGGCCGGGGCGGGCGGCGCGGCTTCGGTCAAGAACGACGTGTCACCGCCGGCCAGGCGGACCATCCACTCCACGAGGTCGATCCCGGTGACAGCCTCGGTCACGCCGTGCTCCACCTGGAGGCGGGTGTTCATCTCCAGGAACGACAGCTCGCCCCGGTCGGCGTCGAGGACGAACTCGACCGTTCCCGCCGAGCGGTAGGCCACCGACCGGGCCAGCGTGGCCGCCGCCTCGTGGGCCTGGGCCCGCAGCCCGTCCGACAACGACGGGGCCGGCGTCTCCTCGATGACCTTCTGGTGGCGCCGCTGGGCCGAGCAGTCCCGTTCGCCGAGTACGACCACGCCGCCGGCGCCGTCGCCGAAGATCTGCACCTCGATGTGGCGGGCCCGGGGCACGAAGCGCTCCAGGTAGACCGACGCCGCCCCGAAGCTGGCCTGGCTCTGGCGGGTGACGCGGGCGAAGGCGACCTCCAACCCGTCGGCGTCCTCGACCACTTCCATCCCGATGCCGCCGCCGCCGGCCGTGCTCTTGAGGATGACGGGGTAGCCGAGCTCCGCCGCCGCCCGCACCGCCTCCTCCTCCCCGGCCAGCGGTTCGGTGCCGGCCAGCAGAGGGACGCCCGCCTCCCGGGCCAGGCGGCGGGCCACGTCCTTGCGGCCGAAGCTCCGCACCTGCTCCGGGGTCGGGCCGATGAAGGCGAGGCCGGCCGCCTCCACGGCGGCGGCGAAGTCGGCCGACTCCGACAGGAAGCCGTAGCCCGGGTGCACCGCCGCCGCGCCGGTGGCCAGCGCCGCCTCGACGATCTGATCGCCGAGCAGGTAGCTCTGCCCGGCCGGGCCGGGCCCGAGCCGCACCGCCTCCCCGGCCCGCAGCACGGCGGGGGTGCCGGCGTCGGCGTCGCTGTAGACCGCCACCGACGCGATCCCCATCCGCTCCAGTGTCCCGATGATGCGGACGGCGATCTCGCCCCGGTTGGCGACCAGAACCTTTCGAAACAACGTTGTCACGTCGCGGCGGGCGCCGTGACGGTCACCCGGATCGGGGTGGGGTTGAACCCGTTGCAGGGGTTGTTGATCTGCGGGCAGTTCGAGATCGCCACCAGCACGTCGATCTCGGCCCGGAGGTCGAGGTACTTCCCGGGGGCGGAGATGCCGTCCACGATCCCCAGCGTGCCGTCGGCCAGCACCGGCACGTTCATGAACCAGTTGATGTTGCCCACCAGGTCCCGCTTGCCCCGCCCGAACGGCGCCAGAGCCAGGAGGAAGTTCTCCACGCAGGCGTGCTGGTGCTTCGTGTGATGGCCGTAGCGGACGGTATTCGACTCGCAGCTGCAGGCCCCGCCGATCGTGTCGTGGCGCCCGCAGGTGTCGTCCACGATGGTCATCAGCGGGTTGCCCTCGTTGGAGCGCAGCACCGTGCCGGTGGTGAGGAAGATGTTGCCCTGCCCCACGATCGTCTCCGCCGCGCTGTAGCGCTCGTCGAGGTCGGCGGCGTTGTAGCACAAGAAGTCGACGGCCTGGTTGCCCTCCAGGTCGACGATCCGAAGCGTCTCCGTGGCTCGCACCACGCCGGTCCACGGCGAGCGGGCCGGCACCACCTCGTCATGCACGATCTCGTCGTGAATGGGGGTGGCGCTCACCGGGGCCCGTCCCAGCCGAGGAGCTCGTCCTCGGTGTTCTGGAAGGCCCGCACGCACTCGGGCGTCGCCGTCCGCCACGGGTCGTCGGGCGCCGTCGGCGGCCCGGCCCAGGCGGTGCAGCGCAGCGGCGTCGCGGTGTAGGCCGGCCGCCGGTCCAGGACGTGGGGCACGTTGACGACACTGACCAGCACGTCGAGCTCGGCCCGGAGCTCCACGAAGGCGCCGGGCGCCGAGCGGTCGCCCACGAAGGTCAACGACCCGTCCTCCTCCACCCGCACACCCTTGAACAGGTTGACGTTCTGGGGCAGGTCGCGCCGGCCGAGGCCGTGCTTGGCCAGCGCCAGGAGGAAGCGGTCCCGCCCGTTGGGGGCAGGGCCGAAGTTGTCGCCGGCGCCGTAGCGGTCGCGGTTGCGGGCGGCGGTGGAGGTGCCGCACAGGGTGTCGTGGACGCCGGCGGTGTCGGCCAGGATCGTGAGCAGCACCCGGCCCTGGTCCGACAGCAGCAGCTTGCCCGGCCCGAGGTAGGCGTTCCATTGCAGCTTGGCGGTGTCGCCCACGTTGAGCCGCTCCTCCGGCCGGCGGGCGTGGTGGACCACCAGCCCGGCGCAGGCGTCGCCGTCGAGGTCGGTGATCCGCAGCCGGCTGCCCCGGGGCAGGCGGCGCACGGCGTACCCGCCGCCGCCGATCCGCTCGTCCCAGAGCACGAGGGCCGGCTCGACACCGTCGGGGAGATCGGTGGCCTCCGACACCGGGATCGTCGGCTGCGTGGCCGCCACCGTCCCGGCCTGGGCCCGGGCGTGAGCCTGGGCTCCGAACGGATCAGCCGTACTGATGGCGCTCGGCAGGTTCACCTGGCCTGTGCTCGGCAAAACAACGGTCCTTTCAATGGTAATTCGAAATCGACGCAACACTGCGGGACAGGATGGAACGAAGTCAACGTCCGGCCGGGCTTGCACAGGAGACATTCACATGCCTGAAACACAGACCCGCCGGGCGGACTCCCGGCACGTTCAGCCGTTCGCTACGGTCGAAACGGTGAGCGACCAGACCACGACCAGCCGGCGCCCCGTCGGTCGACCCCGCACGAGGGCGGCGGCCGGCGGCACTTCGGAGCTCGGCGCCCGGGCCGAGATCGTGGCCGTGGCCAGCCGCCTGTTCGCAGCCAAGGGTGTGAGCGAGACGACGATGGCCGAGATCGCCGAAGGCGCCGGTCTCCAGCAGTCGTCGCTCTACTACTACTTCCGGAGCCGGGACGCGATCCTGGAGGAGATCCTGGGGACGGTGAACCGGGTCCCGCTGGAGTTCGTCGAGCAGCTGAAGCTCGACGGCGGGCCGGCCGCCGTGCGCCTCCACCGCCTCATCCGCTTCGACGTCGCCGCCCTGTCGGAGTTCCCCTTCGACATCAACGAGGTCCACCGGCTGGCCAGCCGCCAGCCGGAAGGCTTCGACCTCTACTGGGAGGAACGGCAGCGCCTCAACGACGAAATCGAGGCCCTCGTCGCCGAAGGCGTCCGGGCGGGCGAGTTCCTCGCCGTCGACCCCCGCTTGACGGCGATGACCCTGCTGGCCAACGACGAAGCGGTGCAGCACTGGAACCGCGGCCGGAGGCGCCTCGCCAACCGGGCCGCACCCGAGGCCGGTGACTACAGCCCGGCCGAGATCGGCCTGTTCCTGGCCGATCTCGGACTGCGGGGCCTGCTCGCCCGGCCCGCTCGCCTCGACACCGTCCGCCGGGCATCGTTGGCCCGGGGCGCAGGCGAAGCTCCCGAGTCAGATACCTGACAGGTAAACGCAACCCGTCCTTATTTCGATGGACATTCGATCGGAACCGCCCGTCCGTAAGGTCCCGTAGACGAAACTGGTCGAGACTGCGGAGGTCCGAAGACCAATGACGCCTGCCCGCCGGCTTCCCGGCCTCGTCCTGCTCCTGGTGGCCGCCATCACGGCCGGCGCCTGCAAAGCCGAGACACCCCGTCCCAGCACCGCCTCCGGCGAAGCGGCGGCGGCGACCCCGACCACGGCCGCGCCGCCGGAGGCCCCGGCCATCACCCTCGGCTACAGCGCCTGGCCGGGCTGGTTCGTGTGGGACGTGACGCAGAAGAAGGGCTTCTTCGACAAGGAGGGCGTCAAGGTCAAGCTGACCTACTTCAGCGACTACACGACCTGCCTCCAGGCCATGACGGCCGGCAAGCTCGACGCCGACAGCCAGACGCTCAACGACACGCTGCTCGGCGTGACGTCGGGCAGCGCCCAAGTCAGCGTCATCGAGAACGACAACTCGTTCGGCAACGACGCCGTCATCGTCAAGGACTCGATCAAGACCATCGCCGACCTGAAGGGCAAGACGGTGGCCGCCGAACAGGGCGTGGTCGACCACTTCCTCCTTCTCCAGGGCCTGGCCTCGGCGGGGATGAAGGAGAGCGACATCAACTTCCGCAACCTGCCCACCGACGCCGCCGCGGCCGCCTTCGCCAACGGCCAGATCGACGCCGTCGGGGTCTTTGCGCCGTTCACGGTCCAGGCCCTCAAGCGTCCGGGCTCCCACGTGCTGTTCAGCTCGAAGGACTTCCCGGGCACGATCTCCGACCACCTCGTCGTGACCCCGCAGCTGATCAAGGACCGCAAGGACGATGTCCAGAAGCTGGTCAACGCCTGGTACGACACGATCGACTTCATCAAGTCCAACCCCGGCGAGGCCACGGCGATCATGGCCGAACACGCCCAGTTGAAGCCCGAGGAGTACGCCGCCCTGGCCGAAGGGACGAAGCTCTTCAGCGCCGCCGACGCCGTCAAGGGCTACACGGGGAAGGACCCGACCGATCTGACCGCGATGTTCTGGCAGGTCGACGACTTCCTGATGGGGACGGGCCTCATCAAGTCCCGCGCCTCCCTGGAGGGGCTCTACGACCCGTCCTTCACCCAGGAGTACCTGAAGGCCCATGGCGGCTGAGGGACGGGGCCGGCGGCAGTCGGCCGTCCTGCGGATCCGGTCCGAGCTGCCCATGCGGTGGCGGGCCGGCCTGGCCCTGGGGGGGCTGGCGGCCGTGTTCCTGCTCTGGGTCTGGGAGGCGTCCCGCTCCTCCGGAGCCGTGATCGTGCCGTCGCCGGCCGACACCTGGAAGGCGGTCACCGCCGCCTGGAGCAGCGGCCAGCTGGGCCAGGACTTCGGCGCCAGCATGGGCCGCATCGGCCTCGGGTACGCCATCAGCATGGCCATCGGCCTCGTCGTTGGGCTGCTGATGGGCAGCTTCACGTCGATCGAGTCGGCGGTGGAGGCGCCCGTCGCCTTCCTCCGCTACATCCCGGCCACGGCCCTCACGCCATTGCTCCTGCTGTGGCTGGGCATCGGCGAGAGCCCCAAGGTCACGCTCATCGTGCTCGGCACCGTGTTCTTCAACACGCTGATGATCGCCGACGTCGTGCGGGCCGTGCCCCAGGAGCTGATCAAGGTGTCGTACACGCTCGGGGCGGGGCGGCTCACGGTGCTGCGCAAGGTGATCCTTCCCCACTCCCTGCCGGGCGTGATCGACGTCGCCCGCATCAACCTGGCCGCCGGCTGGCTCATGCTGGTGGTGGCCGAGCTGCTGGCGGCCCAGTCCGGCCTCGCCTACCGGATCGTGCAGGCCCAGCGCTTCCACCAGGTCGACATCATGTTCGCCATGCTCATCGTCTTCGGCGTCATCGGCGTGGCCAGCGACCTGGTCCTGCGCTGGGTGCGCAACGCCGCCGCCCCCTGGGCCCGACCGTGACCCTGTCGCCGCCCGAGTTGGCCGAGCCGATCACTCCCGAACCGCCGGACACGCCGGCCGGCACCCGCAAGCTCGACATGGTGCGGGTCATCAAGACGTTCCCGGCCCGGCGCAAGGCGAAGCCGGTGGTGGCCGTCGGGCCCGTCGACCTCCACGTCGACCAGGGGGAGCTGGTGTCCATCGTCGGCACCTCGGGCTGCGGGAAGTCCACGCTCCTCAACATCGCCGGCGGGCTCGAGACCGCCACCATGGGCGACGTGTCGGTCGACGGCGAGCCGGTCATCGGGCCGGGCCCCGACCGCGGCATGGTGTTCCAGGGCTACTCGCTCTACCCCTGGAAGACGGTGGCGGAGAACATCTCCTTCGGCCTCGAGTGCCAGGGTGTGGACAGGGTGCGGCGGGCCGAGCGGGTCAAGGAGCTGCTGGCCATCATGGACCTGGTGGCCTTCGCCGACCGGCTCCCCAAGGAGCTCTCGGGCGGCATGCGCCAGCGGGTGGCGATCGCCCGGGCCCTGGCCCCCGAGCCGGACATCCTCCTGCTCGACGAGCCCTTCGGCGCCCTCGACGCCCAGACGAAGCTGGCCATGCAGGAGTTCCTGCTCCTCGTCTGGCAGCGGACGGGGGCCACGATCCTGATGGTGACCCACGACGTGGAGGAGGCGCTGTTCCTCTCCCAGCGGGTCTACGTCATGCACGGCCGGCCGGGGCGGGTCGTCGAGGTGGTCGACGTGCCGTTCGGCCGTACCCGCGGCACCCAGGTCAAGCGGTCGCCGAAGTTCCTCGACCTGCGCGATGAAATCCAGGAGCTGTTCCGCCAGCCCCTCGATTGAAGAAAGGCGGCCTCAGCCGGCGCGGCGGAGGTTGGTGACCACCGACTCGCAGAGGGAGAGGGCGCTCCGCAGGGCAGCCGGGTCCTCGCCGCCGACCAGGCTCAGCACCTCGTCGCGCCAGTCGGCGTAGGGGAG
>JAUZEX010000314.1 GCA_030838815.1 Actinomycetota bacterium | reverse complement strand
ATCGCTGATGTGGACGAGACCGGGGTCACGTTGCTGGAGAACGCCCGGCTGAAGGCGGCCGCCATCGCCGCCGCCACCGGGGAGGCGGCCGTGGCCGACGACACCGGGCTCCTCGTGGACGCCCTCGGCGGTGCCCCCGGCGTGTGGTCGGCCCGCTTCGCCGGCGAGGCCGCCACCTACGCCGACAACGTCGGGAAGCTGCTCCGGGACCTCGAAGGCGTGGCTCCCGACCGGCGCACGGCCCGATTCGAGACCGTGGCGCTGGTCCGGTGGCCGGACGGGCGGGAGGTGGCCGCCACCGGCGCGGTGGAGGGCGTCATCGCCGCCCAGCCGCGGGGCGACGGCGGGTTCGGCTACGACCCGGTCTTCGTGCCCGCCGAGGGGGACGGGCGCACCTTCGCCGAGCTCACCCCCGACGCGAAGCACGCCCTCTCCCACCGCGGCCGGGCGTTCCGGGCCCTCGCCGCGGAGCTGGCAAAGCTCCGTTAAAAGGCCCTCAAGTCGGCGGCCGTTCCGTCCGAAACGAATGCTCGAGGGCCTCTGAGCAGCGGCCCACGGAAGCACCGGAGGACGGGATGCGCCAGAGCTTCTTCCAGATCCTGCACGACGAGACCCTGCGCACCGAGCTCGGCCAGGCCGTCGTCGCCGACCTCGCCGTCGAGAACGTCGAGCTGTCCAGCCCGGCCACATCGCGGGCCGTCCGCCGCACCGTCATCGAGCGGCGCGCGTAGCAATCACCGCCTGGTGGTGCCAGGCTGGCCGCATGGCACAGCCCTTCCACACCGCCCTCGCGGTACCCGTCGCCGGAGGAGTCCTCCACGTCGGCGTGGCCGGTGCGCCCCTCGGCAACCCGGAGATTCCCATCGTCCTGCTGGTGCACGGCATCACCGGCTCGCACCGCTCGTGGACGCCGGTGGTCCGCCGACTCGCCGGCGGGGGAGACGCCGTCACGGTCCTCGCCCCCGACCTCCGGGGCCGGGGGCAGAGCTCAGGGGTCGGCGGGCGCTTCGGCATGGCAGCCCACGTGGAGGACCTCCTGACCGTCCTCGACCATGTCGAATGCCCCCGGGCCGTCCTGGCCGGGCACTCGATGGGCGCCTACGTCGTGGCCCGGTTCGCCGCCATGGCCCCCGACCGGCTGTCGGCCACGGTCCTCGTCGACGGCGGCCTGCCGCTACCGGTTCCGCCCGACAGCGACCCCGACGTCGTCCTCGAATCCGTGCTGGGCCCGAGTCTGGGCCGGCTGAGCATGACCTTCCCGTCGGTCGACGTCTACCGCCAGTTCTGGCGCACCCACCCCGCCTTCGCCACCGCGGCGTGGACCGATGACATCGTCGACTACGTCGACTACGACCTCGGCCCGCCGGAGATCGACCCGGAGGGGCAGACCTTCTACCGCTCCCGGGTCTCAGAAGAGGCGGTCAGGGCGGACGGGCGGGACCTCCTCGACGCCGACGGCGCCCGCAAGGCCCTCGCCTCGCTGGCCGACCCCTGCATGCTCCTGTGGGCCGCCCGGGGCCTCCAGAACGAGGCCGACCGGCCGCTGCTGCCGGCCGAGACGATCGCCGACGCCCGGGCCCTCCTGCCCCACCTGAAGGTGGAGGAGGTGCCCGACACCAACCACTACCTCATCCTGCTCGGCGATCGGGAGGCCCTCTCCGTGGCGGACAGGATCAGGCCACTCGCGACCAGGTGAAGCGGGGTGTCTGGCTGGCCCGGAGCTCCTCCCGCCGGCCCACCGGACCCAGCCGCAGGGCCAGGGCGCCCGGGGCGTAGAAGGCGTCCTCCATCTCGGCCAGGCTGACGGTGGACGGGTCGAGACCGGCGCCGGCCATGGCCCGCATGCAGGCCGTACCGAGCCCGTCCCCCAGCAGCTCGGCCACGATCGAGCGCAGGGTCTCCGGGTCCTCCAGCAGCCACGAGTGGGTGGCGCCGTGGACCAGCACCAGCTCCCCGCCGGCCCGGCGGGCGGCGTCGCGGGCGGCGGCCACCGGCACGACCTGGTCCCGCTCGCCGTGCAGGACGAAGACGGGCAGCGCGGCCTCGTTCAACCTGCTCAGGGTGACGGCGCTGCCGGCCGAGAGGAGCACCGACAGGGCGGGGGCGACGAGACGCCAGGGGGCGAAGGCGTTGGCCATGGCCTGCGGTATGGCCAGGCCCTGCAACTTGAGGCCCTGGTTCCCGGTCAGGAACAACGTCGACAGCGTGTCGGCGGCCAGCGACGCCCCGAGAATCCCGAGCAGGGCCGGGTTCCAGGTCGCGAAGCCGGCCAGGTCGTCCCACTCCCGGCCGACGGCGGCGTCGACGAGGACGAGGGCTATGGCCCGCTCCGGCTCCTCGGCGGCCAGTTCGGCCAGTAGGCGGCCTCCGATCGAGTGGCCACAGAAGACGGCCGGGCCGACGCCGAGCTCGTCGAGCACCTGGGCCATGAACCGCCGGTAGCCGTCGAGGTCCCAGCCCCGGACGCCGAGCCCGGTCGACCCGCCGTGGCCGGCCAGGTCGACGGCCATGACCCGGAACCCCATCGACGCCAACCGTGACAGCGATTGCACGTAGAGGCCTCCGGCGAAGGAGAACCCGTGGGACACCACGAGCGGGATCCCCCGGCCGCCGACGGTGATGCCGATCCGGTGGCCGTCGGACAGCCGCAGCGAGTGCGACCGGAGCCGCTGCAGGGGGACGGTGTAGGGCGCGTCCAACGCCGCCCCGGGCCAGAGGCGGGGTGCCGCTTCGTCGTAGATGGGCTTAGGATCCGACACGTTGTTGGGCACGATGTGCTCCAGGTAGATCTACCCATCAGGCTACGTGTTCACGTGCCCTCACCTGGGGAGGAGGGTTATGGCCGGTGCGCCGACACCGCCGACGGAGCAGGGGAGACCCGACCCCGACGCCGCCCGCGCCCTCTACGAGCGCCACGCCGACACCTACGACGCCCAGACCGGCTGGGCCGACCCCGACCGGGCCCGGGTCGTCTCGCTGCTCCACCTCGGGCCGGGCGACACCGTGGTCGACGTCGGTTGCGGGACGGGGCTGTGCTTCGCCGCCATCGAGGCCCAGATCGGCCCGTCGGGGCGTCTGGTGGGGATCGAGCCCTGCGTCGACATGCTGGCCCGGGCCGGCGAACGGGCCGGCCGGCGCGGCTGGTCCAACGTCGACCTCCGGCTCGGCCTGCCCGAAGAGCAGCTGCGGCCCGACGACGATCTCGACGCCGCCCTCTTCTGCTTCACCCACGACGTCCTGCGCTCCCGCCCCACCCTCGAGGCGGTCGTCGACCGGCTCCGCCCCGGCGGGCGGGTGGCCGCCGTGGGCCCGATGTGGGCGCCGTGGTGGGCGCCGGCCATGAACCTGCTCGTCTGGTTCGCCACCAGCGACTACGTCACGACATTCGAAGGGTTCTCCGAGCCCTGGAGCCACCTCGCCGACCTGGTCCCGGACCTCGAGGTCGAACGCCACGACCTGGCCGGCCAGTTTTTCGCCTGGGGAGAAATGACCGGATATCGACCCTGAAGAACTTTTCATCCCTCCCTCACACCTCCTTCAAGTGGCCGGGCAGATCCAAGGGCGAACGGATCAACCGGAACCCTCGTACAGGGAGGACGCACACATGACCGGACGCACCACTCGAATCGCCGCTCTCGGCGCCGGCGCTCTGCTGAGCCTCGGGATCATCGGCGCCGCCGCCCCCGCCGGCGCCTCGGATGGGGTCCAGACCGACGCCACCGTCTCCGCCGGGACCGCCGATGCCGTCAGCCAGACGCTGGGCCTGGTGAACCAGGCCTGTGTCGACGCCGCCAATGTCACCGCCACAGGAAGCTCTGCCCTCGCCTCCGACCACGGCATCGCGGTCGCATCGGACCAGGCCGGGACGGGCCTCAAGCTGGCCGTCTCCCTGCCGGCCCTGACCGATTCCCTCCCGGTGCTGGGCTCCCTGCCCGTCGTCGGCTCCGCCGGGCAGCTCCAGGCCAAGCCCCTCGACATCAGCTGTGCCACCTCGGCCGACGGGACCGGCCTCGGTGTGTCGGCCGCCGGTGTCGACGCCCTCGTCCACGCCATCGCCCCGGGGGTCGACATCTCGGGTCTCGACCTCTCGGGCATCGTCCCGACCGCCGGCCTCGACGCCTCCACGGCCGCCAGCGCCTCCGCCCCGCGGGCGTCGGGCACGGCCGCCGCATCCCCCGCCGGGGCCACGGTCTCGTCCCGGGCGACGGGCCAGTCGCCGGCCGTCCGGGCCAGCGCCAGTGCCGCTCCCCGGACGGCGACCGCGTCGCTCTCGGCCCAGCCGGCCTCGTCGTCGGGCGGGATCGTCGGGCAGACCCTCGGGAGCCCGGGCGCCCTGGCCCGCACCGGCGCCGGCGTCGGCATCCTGGGCCTCCTGGGGACCGCCCTGGTCGGCTCCGGGCGCCTCCTCACGTTCGGACGGAAGCTGTTGCGGATCGGCTAGCCGGGCTGGCTCTCTGACGCCGGGTGGAGCGTCGCTCCACCCGGCGTTTTCGTTTTTTAGCCCGTTGGCCGCCAGCGGGGGTCGGTGTCGGGGCCCGGGCCGGGGGTGAGGCGGCGGAGGCCGGAGCCGTCGGCCGCGACCGTGTAGAGGTGGCGGATCCCGTCCCGGTCCGACACGAAGGCGAGGTGGATATTGTCCGGCGACCAGACCGGGGTCGCCTCCTCGCTCCGGTTGGCGGCCACGGCGTGGTCGTTGCGCCCGTCGGCGTCAACGACGTGGACGTCGACGTCGGCGTTGCGCTGGCTCACGTAGGCCAGGCGGCGCCCGTCCGGCGCCCAGGCGGGCGAGAGGTCCTCGCCCGGGTCCGTGGTCACGGCCAGCGCGCCCGACCCGTCGGCGGCGGCCACGAAGATGTCGGAGTTCCCCTTCCGGGTGCTGACGAACGCCAGCCGGGACCCGTCGGGGGACCACACCGGCGACACGTTCTGGCCCGGCGGGCTCTCGATCGCCGTGGCCCCCTTCCCGTCGGCGCCCACGACCCAGATGGCCGACCCGCCGGCCCCGCTGCGGGTGTAGGCGATCCGGGCCCCGTCGGGCGACCAGACCGGCCCGAACTCCTCGTCGGCCGAGTCGGTCAGGCGGCGTTCGCTGCCTCCGGAGGCGTCCACGACGTACACGTCGGCGTTGCCGCCCCGCTGGGCGGAGAAGGCGATGCGGCGGCCGTCGGGCGACCAGGCCGGGTTGAAGTCGATGCCGGCGTCGGTGGTCAGGCGGTGCTCGCCCCGCCCGTCGGCGCCGACCACGTAGACGTCGGTGTTGTCGACCCTCCGGCTCGCGAAGGCGAGCCGGGTGCCGTCGGGCGACCAGACGGGGGTGAAGTACTCGCCCTGCGTCGGGGTCAGCCGCCGCTCGCCGGTGCCGTCGCCGGCCACCGTGTAGACGCCCGGGGCGCCGAACCGGCGGCTGGCGAAGGCGACCACCCCCGGCCCGGAGCTGACCGGACCCGGCCTCGTGGCCGTGGTGGCCCCGGGACTGGTTCCGGAACCCCCCGGTCCGCCGCCGGTCGCTCCCGTCGCCGCCGGGCCCGTCCCGCCGGCGGGGCTCCCGGTGGAGCCCGGGCCCGACGTCCCCGAGCCGTTCCCCGACGTCGTGGACGAGGTCGCGCCGTCCCCCGACGAGCCGCCGCCCCCGCCGGACACCACGGCCACCACGGCCACCGCGACGAGCAGCGCGGCGGCCGCGCCGGCCAGCGCCACCGGCCGGCGGCGCCACCAGACCGGCGGGGGGCCGGCAGATTCGGGCGGTTGCGGCGCTGTTGACACGTTCCTCCCTTTGTCTAATAATATGATCAACAAGGTCGGAGTTTGGGGCTCCGGACCGTCATCGCAGCAATTTCCACACCCACACTGCCGATCGACGGGCGCTCGCACCGCGCCCCGGATCGGGAGCGTATGCACCAGAGGAGGACTCGTGATCAGAACTGGACGCGGTCGCGCCCGCACCGCCGTCGTCATCGTGGGGGCGCTGTCCCTCCTGGCCGCCTATCAGGGGGCCTCGAGCGGCAGCTCGGGGCCCGA
>JAUZEX010000299.1 GCA_030838815.1 Actinomycetota bacterium | reverse complement strand
CCCCACCCGTCGAGGGTCGGGCCCCGCAGCACCTCGATCCCCAGGTCGCCGACCTCGGCGAAGCGGATCGTGTTGTTCTGGCCCCGGTAGATGGCCTTGCCGAGGTCTTCGCCGACCTTGGTGTTGTCGACGTCGCAGGCGCAGACGAACTCCACGTCCGAGACGTGGTAGCCGCCCAGCTCCACGTGCATGAGGCCGGGGACGCTGTCGCCGGGGTGGGCGTCGCGGTAGTACTCGATGCCTTGGACGAGGCTGCTGGCGCAGTTCCCGACGCCGGCGATGGCGACGCGGATCCTTCGGCTCACGTGGTCCTCCCTTGCAGGGTCATGCTGTCTCCAGCATCAATGGGGCCGCGCTCGGCGGCGATGAGCGAGTCGACCCACTCGAGATCGCGCTCGGCGGTCGTGGTCTCGTGCTCGATGAGGGCACGGGTGTAGCGGTCGGGGCCCCGGGGACCGGGGGTGTCCCCCGGGCCAGAGCCCCGGCCCGCCCGGGCGGCGGCGAGCGCCTGGCGGCCACGGGCGAGCTTCTCGGCCAGCTGGTCCCGCCGGCGCTGGAGGATCTCCAGCCGGGCCGGCGGGTCGAGGTGGCGGCAGAAGGCGAGCTTGAGGGCGAAGGCCCGGTTCTCGTCGGTGCCCGGGGCGGGGTCGGCGC
Organism: Actinomycetota bacterium; assembly: GCA_030838815.1. Taxonomy (GTDB): domain Bacteria; phylum Actinomycetota; class Acidimicrobiia; order IMCC26256; family BP-133; genus BP-133. Next base: position 5,484 of record JAUZEX010000299.1, on the reverse strand, counting down.
GGAGCAGTTCGGAGAACAGGGTCTGGCCCGCCGACGCGATGCGGTAGGCCTTGCGGGTACGGCCGGAGCGGCGGAGGGGTCGGCGGAGCCGGGCGGCGGCGGCCTCCCCGGCGATCGAGCCGGTGGCCGGAATCACCATCGGGGCCGCGGCCGGCGGGTCGACGACCTCGATGGCGCCCATGCGCTCCAGCCGGGCCAGCGCTGGATAGAGCGACCCGTACGAGACGCCCCAGACGTGGCCGAGCGTGTCGTTGAGCCGCTTCTTCAGCTCGTAGCCGTGGAGGGGGAGCTCCTTCAGGAGCCCCAGGATCGCCAGTTCGAGCATCTGCCTCAGGGGGTGTCGTTCCGCTACGGACAACTTCAGTATATCGACTCGATATATCGGCACAGCGTTACAACGCGACGTCGGGAAGTCAAACTCCGCGAACGGGGCGCAAACGGGACAGGGCCAGGGTCGCGACCACTCCCGCCTCGGTACAATCGATCTGATGCGTCGCCAGATCGACTACCGCCTCGCCCGCCGGGCGGTGCTGCGCGAATGGCGGACCGGGAAGATCGGCCGGGCCGAGGTCTGCGACGCCCATCCGGAGTTGGTCCGCGCCGCCCGCCACCTCGGCGAGGAGACCGGGCAGGACTGCCCGATCTGCGAGAAGGCGAAGCTGCGGCTCGTCTCCTACGTCTACGGCGATGCCCTCAAGGCGGCCAACGGCCGCTGCATCACCAACCAGGGGGAGCTCGACCGGCTGGGCGAGAACTGCGACGAGTTCGCCTGCTACGTGGTCGAGGTCTGCACCGAGTGCAACTGGAACCACCTCACCAGGAGCTATCTCCTGGGGAGGCGGCACGCCGGCTAGCCGTTCGGCGGGCTACGCCTCCGCCGCCAGGTGGGGGTACTGGGTGGTGCAGGAGATGCACCACAGCTCCGGGTCCTCCTCGGTTTCGGAGATCTCCCCCGGGTGGTCGGGGTCCATGTAGACCCGCCGCACGTGCAGGAGTTCGACGTCCGGGGTGCCACAGTTCTCGCAGGCTCGCTCCATCGGTTCAGAGGTTATCGCCGCCCCGTCCTACACTGGCCATTGCCGCCGGGAGCCGACCGTGCCCCGGACGTGCGGAGGTCGGCTGATGAGCGCTTCCACCGCTGCTCCCGCCATCCGGGCCCGCAAGGGCGATGGCACGCCTCTGGTCATGGTCACCGCCTACGACACGCCGTCGGCCCGCATCGTCGACGATGCCGGCGCCGACATCATCCTCGTCGGTGACAGCGTGGCCATGGTGGTCCTCGGCTACGACGACACCCTCTCGGTGACCGTCGACGACATGGCCCATCACACCGCGGCCGTGGCCCGGGCCAAGCCCAAGGCCATGGTGGTGGCCGACATGCCATGGATGAGCTATCACGTCTCCCGGGAGGACACCGTCCGCAATGCCGCCCGGCTCCTGCGGGCCGGGGCGTCGGCGGTCAAGCTCGAGGGTGGCCGCAAGCGGCTCGACATGGTCGGCGCCATCCTCGACGCCGAGATCCCCGTCATGGGTCACCTCGGGCTCACGCCGCAGTCCGTCCACATGCTGGGCGGCTTCAAGGTTCAGGCCAAGGAGTTCGACGCCGCCCGGGCCCTGGTCGACGACGCCGTCGCCCTGGCCGAAGCGGGCTGCTTTGCCATCGTGCTGGAGTGCGTGCCCGACGCCGTGGCCACCATGGTCACCGAGGCGGTGCCCGTCCCCACGATCGGGATCGGCGCCGGCGTCCACTGCGACGGCCAGGTCCTGGTGTTCCACGACCTCCTGGGTCTGGGCGGCGGACGGGCGCCGAAGTTCGTGCGTCGTTATGCGGACCTGCGCGGTGACGCCACGATGGCAGTGGCCCAATTCGCCGATGACGTGCGCACGGGCCGGTACCCTTCCGAGGCGGAGACGTACCACTTCGCCGACGGCACCCCGGTGCCCGGCCTCTACCAGGCGGCCAGTGCATGACAGAAGCGGGCCAGGGGCCCCCCGAGGACCTCGTAGAACCGACGCCGGCCGGAGCGGTCGAAGTCGTCACCGGGCTCGGGAAGGCCTACAAGGGCGTGCTGGTGGCGGCGGCCTGCGTCGTCGTCTTCATCCTGATCCTCCTTTGGGGGGCCAACCGCCCGGCCAATCCGACGTTCGCCGACGCGTCGTCGAGCACGGCCACCACGGCCACCGGCCCGGCCTTCGGCGACAAGAAGGTGGGAGTGGGCTCCAGCTGCCTCCACGTGCTGGTGGCCGACACGCCCGAGAAGCGGGCCCAGGGGCTGCGCAACCGCACCGCCATCGACGGCTACGACGGGATGATCTTCGAATTCGGCCAGACGATGAATCACGACAAGACCCGGTTCACGATGTCGGACGTGAAGGTCCCGCTGACGATCGGCTTCTACAACGAGAGCGGGCTCAGGGTCGACGCCACCGACATGACACCCTGCTCCGGGTCCGAAAGCAGTTGTCCGAGCTACGGCGCCAAGGACAACTTCAACGTGGCCATCGAGACCCTCAAGGGGAAGCTGCCTGACGGGCCGCTGACCGCCTGCCCATCGTCGTAGTGAGCCCGTACCTCTTCGGGCACGACTGGGAACAGGAGCGCCGTCGCCTCGACCTCCTCGAGCAGGTCTACGACGGCGGAACCCTGGCCTTCCTCGGGCGGCTGCCGCTGCCCTTGGGCGGGCACTGTCTCGAAGTGGGGGGCGGCGCAGGGTCCATCGCCCTGTGGCTGTGCGACCAGGTCGGGCCGGACGGGCGGGTGGTGGCCACCGACCTCGACACCGAGTTCCTCGAGAGGCGGGCCGGGAAGCGGTGCGAGGTCCGCCGGCACGACATCGTGACCGACGGACTGGAAGAGGACGCCTACGACGTCATTCACTCCCGGCTGGTTCTCGAGCACATCCCCCAGCGCGACGACGTCCTGCGCCGGCTGGTCGCCGCGCTCCGGCCCGGCGGGTGGCTGCTGCTGGAGGACTACGACTGGGCGCGGCCGTCCGCCGCCCCGGGCTGCGTCGGCGGCGAGCTGCTGGAACGGGCCCACGACGGCTTCGCCGAGCTGCTCGCCGCGGCCGGCTACCGCCCCGACTACGGGCTCGCCCTGTCCGGCGACATGCGCTCCGCCGGCCTGGTGGACGTGCAGGCCGAGGGGCGCGTCCACCTCGGAGTTCCCGGCTCGCCGGCGTCGGAGTGGTGGCGGCTGACCCTGGCGAAGATCTGCCCGGCGGTGGTCGAGCGGGGACACCTCACCGAGGCCGAGGTCGAGGAGCTCTTCGACCTCTTCGACCACGACGGATTCCTGTTCCGTCTCCCCACCCTCGTGGCCGTGTGGGGTCGCCGGCCGGGATAACTGTCAGACCTCCGGCGTATCGTGCATGGCGATGGGCGGCACCGAAGCTGTTAACCTTCCTCGTCCTACCGGGAGTGCGTGGCTCTACGGGGTCGCGCCCTCCATCCACCCGTCCTGCTCCCCGGCGAGGGGAGCCCGCAGGCCCACCTGCGGTCCACAGGAGGTGCACGGTCCATGAGGCCGTACGAGGTCATGCTCATCTTCGATGCCAGCCTGGAGGAGGAGACCATCCGGGCCGCGATCGACCGCTTCGCGGAGTTCATCCGCAGCCGGGGGGGAAACCCCGGTCGGGCCGATCGCTGGGGTAAGCGCCGCTTCGCCTACGAGCTCCGCCACCGCTGGGAGGGCTACTACGTCCTCATGGAATTCACGGCGGAGGTCGAGCTCGAGCAGGAGCTGCACCGGATGCTCTCCCTTGCCGACGAAGTCGTCCGCCACAAGGTGGTCCGCATTCCCGAGGCCGCGCTGCGGGCCCGGGCGGCGCCCGCTACGGCGGAATCGTAGGAAGGAAGGCAGAGATGTCCGGCAACAGCATCACCATCGTGGGGAACATCACCCGCGACCCCGAGCTCCGCTTCACGCCGAGCGGGCAGGCCAACGCCCGGCTGGGCGTCGCCGTCAACCGCCGCTGGCAGGATAAGAACAGCGGCGAATGGCAGGAGGCGACCAGCTTCTTCGACGTGATCTGCTGGCGGGAGCTGGCCGAGAACGTCAGCGAGTCGCTCAAGCGCGGCGCCCGGATCATCGTGACGGGCCGCCTGGAGCAGCGCACCTGGGAACAGGAGGGGAACAAGCGCAGCGTCGTCGAGATCATCGCCGACGAGGTTGCCCCCAGCCTGCGCTGGGCCACGGCCAAGGTCGAGAAGACCGAACGCCGCAGCGGCGGAGACCAGGGAGGGGGTGGGGGCGGAAGCGGCTTCGGCCGCCCCGCGCCGGCCGCCGCCGAGCAGCAGCCTCCGCCGTACGATGACTTCGGCGACGAGCCGTTCTAGAGATCGCTAGGGAGCGTTCAAGGTGAAGATCGTCCTCCGGGCCGACGTCGACAACCTCGGCAACAAGGGCGACCTCGTCGAGGTGGCCCCCGGGTACGCCCGGAACTACCTCGTGCCCAAAGGGCTGGCGATGGTGTCCAGCCCCGGCATCGAGCGCCAGGCCGAGTCGATGCGCCGGTCGCGCCAGGTGCGTGACCGACGGGAGAAGGAAGGGGCGGAGGCCACCGCCCGCCAGCTGGCGGCCAAGCGGGTCGAGATCAAGGCCCGGTCGGGCGAGGGCGGGCGGTTGTTCGGCTCCGTCACGTCGACCGACATCGCAGAGGCGGTGGAGGCCCAGACCGGCGTGAAGCTCGACCGGCGCAAGCTCTCGGTCGAGCCGATCAAGACGCTGGGCGCCCACGAGGTATCGGTCCGTCTCCACAGCGACGTCGAGGTCCCCATCACCATCGAGGTCGTGCCCCAGTAGCTCGCCGGGTCTTGACCTTGGTTCGGCGCGGGAGCATGATCGAACATACGTTCGGTCATCGTCGTGTCGACCGGGTGGGGACAACTTCCTGATATCCACAGGGTTATTCCCCTTCCTCCCCACAGGGTTCGGACGCGACCATGATCCACCTCAGGAGAGTGGAGAGGCGGGCGGGTGGTGCAGGCGATCAGTGATATGCGGCCGGAGTCTTCGCGTCCGTCGGGCGGCGGGCGGGTTCCGCCCCACAACATCGAGGCGGAGGAGTCCCTGCTCGGGGCGATGCTGCTGTCGAAGGACGCGATCGCCTCGGCGGTCGAGAAGGTCAGCCCGGAGGACTTCTACAAGCCGGCCCACGGGCATCTGTTCGAGGCCATCCAGGCGCTCTACGGCCAGGGGGAGCCGGTCGACCCGGTGACGGTGGCCGAGGAGCTGCGGCGGGCCAACCTCCTCGACGCCCTCGGCGGCAAGCAGGCGATCCTGCGGATCCAGGTCGGCACGCCGGCGGCAGCCAACGCCGGCCACTACGCCCGGATCGTGGAGGAGCATGCGCTGCTGCGGCGCCTGATCGGCGTGGCGGGCGAGATCGCCGAGATGGGCTACGACATGCCCGACGACGTGACCAACACGCTCGACCGGGCCGAGACCCTGGTCTTCGAGGTGGCCAACCGCCGCCTGTCGAG
>JAUZEX010000257.1 GCA_030838815.1 Actinomycetota bacterium | reverse complement strand
CCCGGTCAGGCCGTCGAGGCGCACGAGGTGGTGCCGGCCGGCGCCGTGACGCTGAGCTCGTGGCCGAGGCGGGCCCGCTTGGCAGTCAGGTAGCGGAGGTTGTCGGGCGACGTCGGCACGACGAGGGGGAGGCGGCCGGCGACGGTGATACCGGCGTCGCGCAGCGCTGCCACCTTGTCGGGGTTGTTGGTGAGGAGCCGAACGCGCCGGATGCCGAGCGACAGCAGGACGGCGGCGGCTCCCTGGTAGCTGCGGGCATCGACGTCGTAGCCGAGATGCAGGTTGGCGTCGACCGTGTCGAGCCCGCCGTCCTGGAGGGCGTAGGCCTGCAGCTTCGGCAGGAGGCCGATGCCGCGACCCTCGTGGCCCCGGACGTAGACGACGGCACCGCAGCGGGCGGCGCTGATCTGCTCCATGGCCAGCTCGAGCTGGCGGCCGCAGTCGCAGCGCTCCGACCCCAGGGCGTCGCCGGTCAGGCACTCGGAGTGGATCCGGACCAGCGGCCGCTCGTCGCCGTCGGGCTCACCGAGCAGCAGGGCGACGTACTCCAGGCCGTCGTCGGAGCGGAAGCCGACCGTCCGCCACCGCCCGAAGCGGGTCGGGAGCACGGTGTCCACGACGCGCTCGATCCCGCCCGTCGCCATCGGGGGCGCGGCCGGGTAGGGCATCTCCGGGGACACCCCGAACCCCGGGGCGATCGCCGGCGTCTGCGCCGATGCCCGTCGCTCGTCACGGCCGACCACGGTTCCCGACCGCAGCGGGGATCCGGACATGCGCCGCCGTTCCCGCAGGTGGTGGGCCAGCTCGGCGATCGAGACGATCGGCAGCCGGTGGCGCTCGGCGAAGACGGCGAGGTCGGCGCCCCGAGCCATGGCCCCGTCGTCATTCATGATCTCGCAGATGACGCCGGCCGGGGTGCGCCCGGCCAGGCGGGCCAGATCGACCGACGCCTCGGTGTGACCGCGGCGGGCCAGCACCCCACCCGGCGTGTAGCGGAGGGGGAACACGTGGCCGGGCCGGCGGAAGTCGGCCGCCGCCGCCGTCGGGTCGACGGCCCGGCGGATGGTGCGGGCCCGGTCGGCGGCGCTGATGCCGGTCGAACCGGCGACGTCGAGGTCGACGCTGACGGTGAAGTTCGTCTCGTGGCCGGCGCCGCCGACCATCGGGGCGAGGTCGAGCGCGGCGCAGCGAGCGGGTTCGAGGGCCAGGCAGATGAGCCCCCGCCCCTGCACCGCCATGAAGGCGATCGCCTCCGGGGTGACGGCGTCGGCCGCCATCACCAGGTCCCCTTCGTTCTCGCGGTCGGCGTCGTCGGTGACGATCACCGCCCCGCCGGCGGCGATGGCCTCGACCGCCCGGGCGACTCGTGGGTTCATCGAATCGATGGTACGGGTGACCGGGACTGGTTGTCAACGTACTCGTTGATGTAGAGTGACGTCATGGACGTGGAGTCTGGGATCCTGCATGAGATCCGGGTCGTCGAGATCGCCGACGAGCAGGCCGAGCACGCCGGGCTGCTTCTGGCCGGCCTCGGCGCCGAGGTGGTGAAGGTGGAGCCGCCCGCGGGGAACAACACCCGGCGGATCGGCCCGTTCCTCGACGACGAGCCGGGCCCGGAATCGTCGATCTTCTTCTGGCAGCACAACCGGGGCAAGCAGTCGGTCACGCTCGACCTCGACGATCCGGCCGACGCCGGCTTCGCCGCCGACCTGATCGGAACGGCCGACGTCCTGCTCGAGTCGACCCCGGCCGGCTGGCTGGAGGCCCGGGGCCTGTCCCGGGACGGTCTGGCCCAGCGGTTCCCCCGGTTGGTGGTGGCCCGCCTGTCGCCGTTCGGCGACGACGGCCCCTGGGCCGGCTACAAGGCGTCGGACCTCGTGCACCTGGCCCTGGGTGGCCCGATGATGAACTGCGGTTACGACCCCCGCCCCGACGGCTCCTACGACCTGCCCCCGATCGCCCCCCAGGTGTGGCAGGCCTACGTCATCGCCGGCGAGCAGCTCGTCATCGGCGTGCTGGCCGCTCTCGTCCACCAGCAACGCACCGGGCGGGGACAGTACGTGTCGGGCGCGGTCCACGAGGCGGTGGCCAAGAGCACCGAGCTCGACCTCATGAACTGGGTGATGCGCCGTAGCCCCCTCCTCCGCCAGTCCTGCCGCCACGCGGCCGAGAAGATCTCGCTCGTCCCGTCGATCGTCCAGACGAAGGACGGGCGGTGGCTGGTGGCCAACCGGATGGGTCCCGCCGACGAAGCCCGCACCATCGCCTACCTCGCCCGCTTCGGCCTGGACGCCGGTCTCGAGGAGGGCGGCCAGGACACGGCCGGCGGGCGGGCCATCCCCGGCAGCGGCGCCGACTCCGAGCGCAACGCCCACCTCACCGAGGCCGTCGGACGCCTCGTCCGGAAGTTCACCTACGCCGAACTGCCGTGGGAGGACATGCAACAGGCCGGGATCGTCTGCGCCCCGCTCCGCCAGCCGCACGAGAACGTCCCCGACCCCCACTGGCAGGCCCGGGGGACCTTCGCCGAGGTCGACCATCCCGAGCTCGGCCGATCGTTCACCTACGCCGTCCGCAAGTGGTGCTCGACCGAACCGGACTGGGTGGCCGGCCGGCGCGCTCCCCTGCTCGGCGAGGACAACGACGCCGTGCGCCGCTCGGCCGCCGAAGGGCGGGCAGCGCCGGGATCGGCGACGGCCCCGGCTGCTCCCACCACCCCGACGGTCCCGGCGACGCCGAAGGCACCGACCCTCTCACCCCACGGCAAGCCCTTCGTGCTCGAAGGCACCAGAATCCTCGACTTCACCTGGTTCCTGGCCTCGGCCGGCGGCACCCGGTTCCTCTCCGCGCTGGGCGCGGAGTGCATCAAGGTCGAATGGAAGGCCAACCCCGACACCCGCATCGCCGCCATGGCCCCGATCGGCGGACGGGCCGCCCGGGAGGCGGCCACTGCTCCCCTCCCCGGCGTCACCGACCCCGACATGGGCGGCCAGTTCAACAACAAGAACCCCGGCAAGCGGGGACTGTCACTGAACGTGCGCGACCCTCGGGGCCTCCACATCGCCCGGCGCCTGGTGGCGCAGTCCGACATCGTGGCCGAAGGGTTCTCCCCCGGCGTGATGGACCGGTGGGGCCTCGGCTACGACGCCCTGCGACAGATCAAGCCCGACGTCATCTACGCCCAACAGTCCGGCATGGGATCGCGGGGCCGCTACGGCCGGTACCGGGCCGTGGGCCCGATCGCCGCCGCCCTGTCGGGGATCTCCGAGATGTCGGGGCTGCCCGAGCCGGCCATGCCCGCCGGCTGGGGCTACTCCTACCTCGACTGGATCGGGGCCTACAGCTTCGCCGCCGCCATGCTGGCCGCCCTCCATTACCGCCACCGCACCGGCCGCGGCCAGTGGATCGACGCCTCCCAGACGGAGTCGGGCATCTTCATCGCCGGCGGGTCGATCCTCGACTGGTCGGCCAACGGCCGGTCCTTCGCCCGGACCGGAAACCGCTCGCCGCACAAGCCGGCCGCCCCCCACGGCGCCTACCCCTGCGCCGGCCCCGACCGCTGGATCGCCGTCGCCTGCTTCACCGACGAGGAGTGGGACGGGCTGGCCAAGGTGGTCGACCAGCCATGGGTCGGCGCCGAGCGCTTCGCGACCCTCGCCGGCCGGCTCGCCCACCAGGACGAGCTCGACCGCCTGGTCGGCGACTGGACGGCGAGCCGCGACGCCTACGCCCTCATGGAGGAGCTGCAGGGCGCCGGCGTGCCGGCCGGCGTCTGCCAGACCGCCGAAGACCGCTGTGACCGCGACCCGCAGCTGGCCCACCTCGGTTGGCTGACCGAGGTCACCGGCACGAGGATCGGCCGGTGGCCGATCGCCGAGGTGCCGTTCCGGATGAGTGAGACCCCACCCCACATCGGCGGCGTCCTCGACCGGGGCGCCCCCGGCTACGGGGAGGACAACGAGTGGGTCTTGGGCGAGCTGCTCGGCATGACGACCGGACAGATCGCCGAACTGGCCGACGAAGGAGTGATCTGAATGACGGAGAAGGCACTCATCATCTCCTCCGACGGCCACGCCGTCGCCCACATGGCCGATTACCGTCCCTACCTCCCCGCCGGGTACCACGAGGAGTTCGACGCCTTCTGCGAGGTGCACGCCCGGGACGGGTCGCGCACCATCGACCCCAAGAGCCTGTCGCAGCGCATGGACAAGGAGCTGGTCGACCAGTGGGTCGAGGCGGTGATCGAGCCGGGGCGGACGGCCGGCCAGTCCGACCCCCACCAGCGGCTCAAGGAACTGGACCACGAGGGCATCGCCGGTGAGGTCATCTTCCCCGACTTCGGTCTGCCCTTCGAGCTGTACCCGCCCCTGATCGCCGCCCTCCGGGGCTACGCGGTCTCGCCGGACAAGGTGGAGGTGGCCAACCGGGCCCACAACCGGTGGCTGGCCGACTTCTGCGCCGCGGCCCCGGAGCGCCTGGCCGGGCTGGGCGTGGTCAGCTTCGTGGACATCGAGGCGACGGTCGAGGAGCTCCGCTGGGCCAAGGACGCGGGCCTGGCCGGGATCGTGCTCCCGGCGGTGGACGAGGACGTGCCGTTCTTCCATCCGCGCTATGAACCCATCTGGAGCGCGCTGGAGGATCTGGAGATGCCGGTGGCCACCCACACCGCCATCTCGTCGGTCACCAGGCACATGGCGACCGGCACGCTGACCGCGGTCCCCCACCCCGCCTGCGCCCTGCCGATCATGACGGCCCAGGCCTTCTTCTTCACCCAGCAGATCCTCACCCACCTGATCTGGGGTGGCGTGCTCGAGCGGCACCCGAACCTGCACCTGGCCCTCACCGAGCAGGGATCAGGCTGGGTGATCAGCGCCCTCAAGGGCATGGACTACTCGTGGCAGTCCAGTTATCTCAGACGTGACGTGCGCGAGGTCGTGTGCCGCACGCCGTCGGAATACTTCGCCCGCCAGGTCCACATGGGATCGTCGCTGTTCTCGCTGGCCGAGGCCAACGCCCGCCACGACATCGGCGTCGACAAGATCTGCATCGGCATGGACTACCCGCACCACGAGGGCACCTGGGGCTCCGGCCCCGGGACCCTCTGCTACCTGCGGGCCACGCTCGGCGCGGCGGGAGTCACACCGGAGGAGGCCCGCCAGATGCTGGGCGGGAACGCCGCCCGGCTCTGGGGGTTCGACACCGGGGCGCTGCGGCCCGTGGTGGAGCAGATCGGCCTCAGCCTGAACGAGATCCTGACACCCCCGACGGAAAACCACTTCCCCCGCGGCGACGTCCACAAGCCCCTGGCCACGGCGTTCTGACGCGGTCGGCGTAGAGGACGGATCTTCGACGACCGCTCCCGCCGCAGCTTCGCCCGGCGCTGTTGGCGGCGTTGCTCCGGGTCAGTGGAGGGTCCTCCCGCCGGTGACGAACATGGGGCGCAGGGCGAGGACCCGGTCGGCGTACCGCTGGGCCTCGGGGTAGGGCCCGTTGCGGCGCAACGCCCCGAGACCCTGGTTGTAGGCGATGAGCGCCTGGCGGAGGTCGTTGCCGGTCCGGCTGAGGAGGTGGCGCAGGTAGCGGGTGCCCATGCGGGCGTTGTCGGCCGGATCGAGCGGGTCGAGCGGGTGGTCGAGGCGGAGAAGCTGGCGGGAGACGAAGTCGACGGTGGGCGCGGTGAGTTGGAGCACCCCCACCGCCTGAGCGCTCGACACCACGGAGTCCTGCCAGTTCGACTCCACCCAGGCCTGGGCCAGCACGAGGTCGGGTGGCAGGCCGTTCTCCGCCGCCGCCCGGAGCAGGATCGGCTTCAGCGTCGCCCGCTGCGGTGGCACGATGGCGTCGGCCGGCATCGGAGGTGGGACCGGAGCGGGAGCGGGCGCCGGAGCGGGCGCCGGAGCCGGCGCCGGAGCCGGAGCCGGAGCGGGCACCGCCGGTGGGGCGGCGGCCAACGGGGCGGCGGGCGGTGTGGGGGCGGGCGCCGGCGCCGGCAGAGCCTCGGCGTTCGGGTCTGGCGCGGCGTCGGCCGGAGCGGGCGTCGCGGCGTCGGCGGGCGGCTCCGCCGGTGCGGGCGCGGGCGGGTCGGCGGGGACGGGGACGGGGTCCGGCGGACCGGTCGTGCCGATCGGAGCGGCCTCGCCCGAGGCGGCCGCTGGTTCCGCTCCGGTGGCGCGGCCCTGACCGGTCGACCATGCGGCCAACCCGGCGTACGGCGACAGAAGGGACAGAAGGAGCAGGAATTTGGCGCGCGCCGCCAGCAGGCGTGAGGACATGAACCGTTCCCTCCTGGGGTGCTTCCCGGTGTGGAAGCCACCCGCCCGGGTGGCACATTCGGCACGTCGCTCTCGCAAGCGGATGCAGGCCGCGGTAGCGCTTTTGGTGATCGGCGGGTCAGTAGTTGGCGACCGGCGGCGGATATCCTGCCGGGCCGACCCCGAAAATCAGAGGCATCGTTTATCGGAATGGCAGAAGGTGCATTTCCGAAATCACGCGAACTGTCCCGCCTCCCTGGTCATGGGACCGGAGAGGCGGGACGACGTTCGAGGCTCCCGGTTCGGAGTTCCGAACGGGGTGTCTACTTGACGATCATGGCGGTGACCATCCCGAACATGCCCTGGGCCGACTCGGCGTGCGTGAGGATGTGGCAGTGCCAGGCCCACACGCCCGGGGCGTCGGCGTGGATGAGCACGGTGTAGCGCTCTCCCGGGGCGACCAGGATGGTGTCGGCCTCGTAGGGCTGGGCCAGGGGGATCCCGTCCTTGGCGATGACCTTCTGGACCATGCCGTGGAGGTGCATCGGATGGGCCATCACGCCTTCGTTCAGGTAGTGGACCATGACGTAGTCGCCGAGCTTGGCGACCACCGGGGCGGTGGCCGGGAACGACTTCCCGTTGAGGGTCAAGCCGATGGTGCCCGCGTCGTTGAGCATCATGGGGAGCACCTGGGTGACCTTCACGCCAGCCGGCACCGGCTGCTGACCGATCAGGAACGCACCGGCGAGACCGTTCGGGACCTGGGTCACGGCGTCCTGGTGGGAGTGGTACATCCCCACCGCCGGGCCCTGGGCCGTGAAGGCGTAGGTGAAGGAGGTTCCCGGCTTCACCGGTGTCTGGGTGATGTCCGGCACGCCGTCCATGCCGTTGGGGGTCTTGAGACCGTGGAAGTGGATGCTGGTCGACTCGGGGAGCTCGTTCTTGATCACGATCTTGACCTTGTCGCCGATGTCGACCTTGAGGGTCGGGCCGGGGACGACGCCGTTGTAGGTCCAGGCCTTGACGGTCTTGCCCGGCTCGACCTCCCAGTCGACGATCTTGGCCGTGAGGTCGAACTGCTTGGTGCCGTCGGCCAGCACGGTCGGCGGGAGGAGCTGGCCGCCGAGCCCCGCGGTCTTGGCCGGGAAGGCCTTGGTCCGGGCCGCCATTTCGGCGTCCATGGCGTCGGCGTTGGTCACCGGCGCCGCGCCGGCGGCGTGCGTCTCGCCGTCAGCCATGACCATGAGCTCGCCCGTCATGCCGGCCGCCTTGTGGCCCGGGATGGTGCAGGCGAAGGTGTAATTGCCGGGAGCCAGGCTGGCCAGCGACAGGCCGACCACGTTGCTCGGGTCGAGGGTCGGGGTGACCAGATTCGTGCCCTCGATCGACAGGGTGTGCTGGATCGCGCCGTCGTTGGCGACCCTGAGGACGCCGCCCGTGGTGGCCATGACCATCTTCGGGTCGAAGGCGAACTCCTTGAGCGACACCGGCGACGCCCCGGCGGGGATGGCCTTGGCGTCGAGCACGGCGGAGGTCGCCGAGGCGGACTCGACCGAGCCGTTCTGAACGGCCTTCGTGCCGTCCTTGTTGGCCGCCACCACCAGGGCCCCCACCGACAGCAGGAGGGCGAGGAAGGCGAACAGCGTCGTGGCCAGGCGGGGGAAGCTGATCTCGACCACCCGCGGGGCCGGAATGGGGGGCTGGGCGGCATCCATGGAGACCTTCCGGTGGGAAGGACGTGTCAGCATCGGGAATGTCGAAGCTGTTTCGCCTTCCTCACCATGAGACCCGAACCGGCCGCCCGGTCCCAGGGTCGAAGGTCCCGCCCTCGAGGGCCGAACGACCGTCCCGGCACGTCGTACGCCCGGGAGGAGTCGACCCTCCATCCCCCCGGCAAAGAACCGGGTGCTCTCGTTGAGCTACGGGCGCCGGAGGAATCTATCCCCTCCCGTGACTCACATGAGGACGGCGCGCAGGACCTCTCCGGCGGCGGTGGCGGCGAACGCGTCGTTGACCTCGTCGAGCTTGTAGCGGCGGCTGACCATGGCGTCGAGGGTGATGTCGCCGTCTTCGACCATCTGCACGTACTTCGGGAAGTCGCGGCGGGGGTCGGCGGAACCGCCGAAGCTCGACACCAGGTGCTTCCCGCCGTAGGTGAAGGTCAGGCCGTGGTAGGTGATGTTCTCGGTCATCTTCATGACGCCGATGAGGACGGTCGTTCCGGCCGAACGGGTCATGTCGATGGCCTGCGTGACCAGCGCCGGCGTCCCGACGACCTCGAAGACGTAGTCGGCGCCCCGCCCGCCGGTCAGGTCCCGCACTGCCGCCAGCGGGTCGGAGTCGGCCGGGTCGACGAGGTCGGTGGCGCCCAGGGTGGCCGCCGTCTTCCGCTTCAGTTCGACGGGGTCGATGGCGATGATCCGCTCCGCGCCGGCGATCCGGGCGCCCTGGACGACCGACTGCCCCACCCCGCCGCAGCCGATCACGGCCACGCTCGAGCCCGGCTTCACCTGCGCCGTGTTGAGCACCGCCCCGACCCCGGTCGTCACCCCGCAGCCGATGAGGGCCAGCTGCTCGTCGGGCAGGTCGGACTCGACCGGCACCACGAGCCGCTCGTCGACGGTCATCAGCTCCGCCATCGTGCCGAGTCCGCCGAGGCTGGGGAGTTCGGTGCCATCACGCCGACGGGCGTGCAGCTTGGTGTGGATCGACATCGTCTCGCTGCACACGAACGGCAGCTCGTGACCGCAGTACCAACACTCGCCGCAGGAGGCGATGAAAGAGCTGACCACCCGGTCGCCGACCTTGACCGACGTCACGTCGGACCCGACCGCCTCCACCGTGCCTGCCCCCTCGTGGCCGAGGATGGCCGGCGGGGGAAAGGGCAGGGTGCCGTCGACCAGCGACAGGTCCGAATGGCAGACGCCGGACGCGCCGATCCGGAGGACGACGTCACGGGGTCCGGGCGGGATCGGCTCCACGTCTTCGACGGAGATAGGCGCGTTGACACCCACGAACAGGGCTGCCTTCATCGAGGCCTCGCTTTCTTGATCTTCAGACGGCGTGGCTCAGGTAGCTGGCGAAGACGTCGTCGTCGTTGAGCTCCCCGGGCTCACCGCAGAACGTGACCTGGCCCTTGTTGAGCATGTAGACGTAGTCGGCTACGGCGAGCGCCCGGGTGACGTACTGCTCGACCAGCAGGAGCGCCGAGCCGGCCTCCGACAGTCGGCCGAGGAACTCGAAGATCTCGTCCACGATCTTGGGCGCCAGGCCCATCGACACCTCGTCGAGCAGGATCACCGACGGGTTCGACAGGTAGGCGCGGGCCAGGGCCAGCATCTGCTGCTGGCCACCGGAGAGCGTCCCGGCCGCCTGGCTCATGCGTTCCCCGAGGATCGGGAAGGCGTCGACGGCCCGGCCGATGGAGTCGGCGTCTTTGGCGCTGACCTGCAGCAGCAGGTTCTCCCGCACGGTGAGGGACGGAAACACGCCCCTCCCCTCGGGGACGTGGCACACGCCGCGGCCGACGAGGGCGTGCGGCGAGGCAGCGGTGACGTCGGCGCCGTCGATGAGCAGCCGGCCCGTCCACGGCTTGAGGAGCCCGGACGCCACCCGCAGGAGCGTGGTCTTCCCGGCGCCGTTGGGGCCGAGCAATGCCACCGTCGCCCCGGCCGGGACCCGCAGCGAGACGTTGCGCAGCACGGTGGTGTCGCCGTAGCCGGCGGTCACGTTGTCGAGCAGGAACATGTCAGGCCACCTCCACCGCTTCGGTGCCCAGGTAGGCGGCGCGCACGATGTCGGAGCCGGCCACCTCGGACGGGCTCCCGTCGAAGATGGGCCGCCCGAAGTCGATCACGTAGAGGTACTGGCAGACCTCCATGACCAGCGCCATGTCGTGCTCCACCAACAGGATGCCGGCGCCGGTGTCGGTCACGATGCGGCGCAGGATCTCGCCGAAGCGCTTCGTCTCGGCGGCGTCGAGACCCGACGACGGCTCGTCGAGCAGCAGGATCCGGAAGTCGCCGGCCACGGTGCGGGCCAGTTCGACCAGGCGCCGCTGCCCGGTCGACAGCGACCCGGCCCGGCGACCGGCGAGGTCGCTCAGGCCGCAGAGCTGGAGTGCGTTCTGGGCCGCCTGCTCGGCGGCGCTCCGGTC
>JAUZEX010000231.1 GCA_030838815.1 Actinomycetota bacterium | reverse complement strand
GCCAGGCCGACCTGCAGGTCGAGCAGGGCGTAGAACGGGCCCTCGCCCGCCATCTCGGCCGCGCCCTCGGTGAGACGGGCCCGTTCCTCACCATCGACGTAGAACACCGTCCCATCCGGCGACCACTCGGCGCCGAAGGTGTGGTAGCTGGGGGTGAGACCGGGCCAGCGCTGGTTGCTCAGGCGGTGGCCGGACGGGTCACGCCAGTGGACGCTCATGATCACCGTGTCGGGCCGCGCCCCGCCGACCTCCTCGACGTCGAGTTCCGGCGGCCACGCCTCGTTGGCCGGCTTGCCCCAGAAGGCGCTGTGGAGTCCCCGGCCCGACGGCACCTGGATCCGGGCCTCCCAGTAGCCGTAGAGCTGGGAGAAGGCACCCTTGGTGTGGAGGCAGGCACCGCTGTAGGCCTTGTCGCCGCGGGCGACCTTGTCCACCCGCTGCACCAGCACGCCCCGTTCGACGACGTTGGCCGACGGATCGCACCAGGCGGCGAAGTTGGCCGCCGAGTCGCCCCAGCCGAACCCGTTCGACCACTTCGAGGCGTCGACGCCCGGCCCGTCGAACTCGTCGTCGAAGGTCGGGAGCCACAGGCCCCCGGAGGAACCGGCCGGCTGGGCCAGCACCGGCGGCAGCGCCGACACCGGCGCCAGCGACGGCAGCGCCGACACCGGGGGCAGGGACGGCAGTGACGGCAGCTCGATGGTCAGCGGCCAGGCCCCACGGGATGGCGCGCCGATCGCGGCCGCCATCACCACCAGCATGGCCATCCCGATCCGCCTGGCAGCCGTCGAACCGCTCCTTTTCGCCCCGGTCCCGAATGCCGCGGAAGGATACGCCCCGTGCCTGACCGTCGCCGGTTCACCTGGGGCACGGAGACCGTGCGCCGGGACTCCGGTATCCCCTTCCTGGTCTACGAGCCGCGCCGGTCCGACGCCGCCGACCTGCTGGAGGACGTCCGCCACTGGGGAGACCGGATCCATCTGGTCCGGGGTTCCCAGCGGATGACGTACGCCGGGCTGCTCGACCTGGTGCCCCGGGCGGCGGCGGTGCTGGCCGGCCACGGCGTCGGACCCCGCGACCGGGTCATGCTGCTGGCCTTCAACTCCGTGGAGTGGATCGTGGCCTTCTGGGCCACGCTGTACGCCGGGGCGGTCGTCGTGCTGGCCAACCCCTGGTGGAGCGAGGGGGAGCTGCGCCACGGCCTCGGCGTCGCCGACCCGGGACTGATCCTGGCCGATCCCCGCTCGGCCGGGCTGGTGCCGGCGCGGGCGGCGCACCCGGTGCTGGAGCTCGAGGACATGGCGGGGCTGGCGGCGGTGGTGCCGGACGGCCGTGCGCTCGCCCGTCCGGCTCCGGCCGGGGAGGACGAGGCGGCCCTGATCCTGTTCACGTCGGGCACCACCGGACCGCCGAAGGGAGCGGTGCTCCCGCACCGGTCGCTCATCGCCCTGCAGCACACGCTCCTCCACGTGACCCGCCAGCTGCCCCACACCCTCGACGACCACTCCCCGCGGGAGGTGGCGCTGCAGAGCGGGCCGCTGTTCCACATCGGTGGCGTCCAGGCCCTGACCCGGCAATTCCTTCTGGGCGGGACGCTGGTCTTTCCGGCCGGCAGGTTCGATCCGGCCGAGGTCCTCAACCTCATGGAAGCCGAGGGGGTGCACCGCTGGGGTGGAGTGCCGACCATGGTCAGCCGCGTCCTGAACGACCCGTCGATCGAGGGTCGCGACCTGTCCTCGGTGCGGGCCATCTCCCTGGGCGGGGCGCCCGTCCTGCCGGAGCTGGTGACCCGCATCAAGACCCGCTTCCCGAACGTGGAACGGGGGGTGTCGCAGGTCTACGGCCTGTCCGAGGCCGGGGGCACGATCACCGCCGCCTCGGGCCGCGACCTGACCGAGCGCCCCGGCACCGCCGGCCGGCCCCTCCCGGTGGTGGAGCTGCGCATCGACCGGCCCGACGAGCAGGGGACGGGCGAGGTGGTGGCCCGCACCCCGACGCAGATGCTGGGCTACTGGGGCCAGCCCTCCGACGACGCAATCGACGACGACGGATGGGTCCACACCGGCGACCTCGGCCACGTCGACGCCGACGGCTACCTCTTCATCACCGGCCGCCTGAAGGACCTCATCATCCGGGGCGGGGAGAACATCGCCTCCACCCACGTGGAGGACGTGCTGCTCAAGCATCCCGAGGTCCGGGAGGTGGCCGTCTGTGGCCGCCCCGATCCCGACCTCGGCGAGATCGTGGCCGCCGCCGTCGTGATCGCCCCCGACAGCCCGGTCACGGTGGCCGAGCTGCGCTCCTTCGCCGCCGGACACCTGGCCTACTTCGAGGTCCCCTCGAGCTGGTGGCTGCGGACGGAGCCCCTGCCCGCCAACGACGTCGGCAAGGTCCGCAAACGAGACCTCCTGGCCGCCTGGCCCACCGACGCCGGACCCGGGGACGATTGATCACGGCGTAGAGCCGGCACTGACCTCGATACCCAGGTAGCGGTGGAAGACGTCTTCGTCGACCAGCTCCGAGGCGTCGCCCGCGAATGTGATGCGGCCCCGGCCGAGGATGTAGGTGTAGTCGGCGATGGCCAGGGCCTTGTTGACGTACTGCTCCACGATGAGCAGGGACGTCCCCTCCCTGGCCACCCGCTCGAGAAACTCGAAGATGGCGTCGACGATCACAGGCGCCAGGCCCATCGAGACCTCGTCGAGGAGGATCACCGGGGCGCCCGAGATGTAGGCCCGGGCCAGGGCCAGCATCTGCTGCTCGCCGCCACTCATCGTCCCGGCCGACTGTTCGAGCCGCTCGGCCAGCTTGGGGAAGACGTCGAGGGCCCGCTCGATGGCGGCCTTCTCCGCTCCCGGGGCGCTGAACAGAACGAGGTTCTCCCGGACGGTGAGGGGTGGGAACACGCCCCGGCCCTCGGGGACGTGGCAGAGACCGCGGGCGGCCAACTGGTGGGGGGCGAGGCCGGTGACATCGGCGCCATCGAGGGTGACCCGGCCGGCGGCCGGCCGGAGGAGGCCCGAGGCCACCCGCAGGAGCGTCGTCTTCCCGGCGCCGTTGGGACCGAGCAGCGCCACCACCGAGGAGCTCGGAACCACCAGGCTGACGTCGCGCAGCACCGTCACCCCGGCATAGCCGGCGCTCACGCCTTCGATCGTCAGCACGACGTCAGCCCTCCCCGCCCGTGGGACCCGACAGGTCGGCCATCTCCATCAGGTCCTCGGCCCCGAGGTAGGCGGCCCGCACGATGGGGCTGGCCTGCGTCTCGGCCGGCGTGCCCTGGAACACGAGGCGCCCGAAGTCGAGCACGTAGAGGTAGTCGCAGACATTCATGACCAGCGCCATGTCGTGTTCCACGAGCAGGATGCCGACGCCCCGATCCTCGACCAGCGAGCGGAGGATCCGGCCCAGGTGCTCGGATTCGGCGTGGTCGAGACCCGACGACGGTTCGTCGAGCAGCAGCATGCGGAAGTCGCCGGCGTAGACCCGGGCCAGCTCGACCAGGCGGCGCTGGCCGGTCGACAGGCTCTGCACGGTCTGGGCGGCCAGGCCGGTGATGCCGCAGACCTCGAGCGCCTCCGCCGTGGCCTCCCGCACCGTGGTCCGCTGACGACGGGTGGCCATCTGCTGCCACAGCGGATTGGAGCCCGCCAGCCGGGCCTCCCGACCGAGGGCGACGTTCTCGCCGACCGTCATGGAGGTGAACAGCTCCATGCGCTGGAAGGTGCGGCCCAGGCCCCGCCGGGCCCGGGCGGCCGGGCCCCGCCGGGTGACGTCAACTCCGAACAGTGAGATTCGACCCACCGCCGGGCGCAGCAGACCGCTGCAGGCGTTGAAGGTCGTCGTCTTTCCGGCACCGTTGGGACCGATGAGGCCGGTGAGCCGTCCCATGGGAGCCGACACGCTCACGGTGTCGACGGCCACGTTGCCCTCGAAGCGGACCGTCAGGTCGGCCACGTCGATGCCCGGCTCGCTCATGCTTCCACCGGCACCCGGTCGGCGACCTCGAGCTCCCGGGCCCGCACCGGGCTGCGGCCCCCCCGCCGTTCCTCGGCGCCGGCCGCCGCCCGCGACAGCCGGCCCCGCACCCGGGCCGAGAACGCCGAACCGAGCCCGGCCCGGTCCGAGATCAGGGCGGCCAGCACGGCCACCCCACCGAAGAGCATCGACTGCACCTCGAACGTCACCGACGTCAGATAGCTGGGCATGACGGCCAGGAAGAAGGCGGCCAGGAAGGCCGACGTGACGTAGCCCGACACGGCGCCGGTCACGGTGAGGATCGCCAGGTACAGCAACGAGTTCACGGCCGGGAAGCTGATGTAGTTGACCCGACCGATCTGCATGGCGAACAGCGCCCCGGCGATCCCGGCGAAGAAGGCCGACACCGAGAACACGAGCACCCGGGTGACGTTGATCCCCAGCCCCAGCGTCGTCAGTGCCGTCGGCGAGTCGGCGATGGCCCGCAGGAAGCGGCCCAGACGCGACCGCCGCACCATGACCAGCGCCAGGCTGCACACCGCCACCACCGCCAGCACGATGTAGTACCAGGTCTCGGGATTGTCCGGATTGAGGGAACCGAGATGCGGACGGGGCGCGCGCAGCCCGGCCAAGGTCCCCTGCGACCCGCCGAACATCAGCCAGCTCTGGAAGACCACGTTGTCCATCAGCTGGCTGAAACCGAACGTGGCCAGGGCCAGGTAGACGCCCGACAGCCTCATGGCCGGCAGGGCGAGGAGCGCGCCGACCATGGCGGTGATCAGGCCGGCACCGATGAGCGCCACCAGCCAGGGCACGCCGCCGTGGGTGTCGGAGCCGAGGCCACCGAACTGCCCGTTCCCGTGGACCGGCGCGGCCAGCTTGCTGAACGTGGCCGCCCCTACGCCGGCGAAGGCGGCGTGGGCCAGCGAGATCTGTCCCGACACCCGGGTCAGCAACGACAGGGACAGGAACAGGACCACCAGCGCCAGCGCCGCCGTGTAGACCGAGATGCGGGTGTCGACCAACTTCGGGATGGCCAGGAGCAGCGCTGCGCCGGCGGTGAACGCCACCCCCCGCACCGGCCGGCTCACCGCCCACGGCCGGCGGGCGGCGGCGCCCGCGAACCGGCCCGTCCCCGGCGGGAGCTTGCGCTTCGGTGTGACCAGCATGACCACGATCAACACCAGGAACGGGATCACGTTGGGCAGCCCGGTCAACGGCGGCTTCGTCAGGTACTTGGCCGAGATGGCGGCCAGCGCCCCGATGAACAGGCCGCCGACATACGTCCAGGGGAGGCTGGTGAACCGGCCGATGGCCACCGCCCCGAAGGCCTGCACCACCAGCGCACTCAACAGGAAGGCGTCCATCCCGAGGATGCTCGGTGTGATGAGGATCCCGGTGAGGGCGGCGAACGACGACCCGATGGCCCACGAGGCGATACGGACCCCGGCGGGGCTGGTGCCCGACAGCCCGAGCAGGTCGGGGGAAGCCACGACGCCCCGCATGGCGATACCCAGGCGGGTGCGGTGCAACAGGACGTACAGCCCCACCAGGCTGGCGATCCCCACCCCGAAGTTGACGACCTGGGCCCAGCTGACCTTGACGCCTTCGATGATCAGCGCCGTCCCGGTCGGGAGGAAGTCGGGCGACACCCTCCGCTCCACGCCGTAGCGCCAGTACAGGAACCCCTGGATGAACAGCAGCAACCCGATGGTGGCCACGATGATCGTCGCCACCCGGGCCTCGACCAGCGCCCTGGTCAGGCGCTCCACGATGACGCCGGCGACGCCGCCGAAGAGGCCCACCGACACGAGGACGGCCACCGGCCACGGCCAGCCCCACGTCCAGTGGAGCGTGAAGAACAGGTACGACGCACCGGCCCCGAGGGCGCCGTGGGCGAAGTTGAACACCCCCGACGTCCGGTAGGTGAGTACGAGGCCGAGGGCGGCGAGACCGTAGAGCGAGCCGGCGGTCAGCCCGACGACCAGGAAGGGCAGGATCTGTCTCACGGGGCGCACACCCCGCAGGCCCGCCGCCCGGCCCGCTCGTGGGCGCTGCGACTCTCCGGCCGGACGGGCTTCCCGGCGGTGAGCGGGCAGGAGGCACGGTGGTAGCGGGCCATGCTGGCCCCGGCCACCAGCGGTTCGCCGCCCACCCCCGCCGGCGCCGCCCCGATCCGGGATTCGGCCATGCCCACCGCCGCCGCCGGGGCGGTGGCGAGGGCCCACGCTTCCGGCCCGGCGATGGACGGCGCCAGGTGGGACAGCCGGATGGCCACCGCCTGGCGGGCGACGAGCACCGAGCCCAGGAGGGCCACGGTGACCAGGGCTACGCCGGCCAGGCCGAGGGGGGCCCAGTCGACCTGTTCGCTCACCTGGACCGTATTCGAAGCCTGGGACCAGGCGACGGTGATGCAGACCAGTCCGCCGACCACCAGGAGACGGAGCGCCCAGCTGACGGCCCGGCCGCCGGGTTGCGCCGCGCCGGGGATCCCGGTGAACATCGCGTCAGCTTTCCGCGGTGGCGTGCAGCCGGCGGGGCTGGTCGGCCGCTCCCGCCGGCGGCGGCTGGGCGAGTTCCGTGGCGTCGATCTCGTGGCGGCCCGTCCCGAGGACCGCCTCCTCGAGGCGGTCGAGCTTGCGCCATTCGTCCCGCAGGTCGGCCGACAGCCACAGCGTGGCGCCGACCGCCACGAGGCACACTCCGATCAACCCGCCGGACATCAGGTAGGGGATCTGCTCGAAGGTGAGGATCGTGCCGCTGGCCAGCACCCAGGCGACCACGACCGCCACCAGGCCGCCGAGGACGAGCCCGACGGCCACTGTCCGGTCCCACTGGTAGCGGAGGAGCTTTCCCAACGCCTTCATCGCATCCTCGATCCGAGCCGGCGGAGGAAGAGGGCAGTGCCCAACGCCGACGCCAGGGCCAGGGCCAGCACCCAGAACAGCGGTGCCGTGTCGCTGGCCGTGATCAGGAGGCGGGCGGCCACCCGCCGCGTGTCCCGCGCCGGTCGGCCGGCGACGCCATTGCCCGACGCCAGCCGAACCACGGTCGGCGCCGCCGCCGCCGGCGTCCGCGCCGCGGGGTCGAGCCCGCCGGACCCGGACCTGGTCGTGACGGCCGGAGTGTCGGCCCCGGAGTCCGGCAGTACGAACGACGTGGGGACGGCGATACCGCCGGTCGCCTCCTCAACCGAGGTCGGCGGCGCAACGGCGAAGGATGTCGCGGGGTCGGTGTTCCCCGGCGACGTGGGAGGTGGTGAGCCCTGAGAGGCGCCGGCCCCGGACGCGTCCGTGGCGGCATCGCCGGACGACGACGATGATGATGATGACGACGACGACGACGACGGAGGCTCCAGCGTTCCGGCCCCCTGGGCGAAGGCCGAAGTGCGGCCGAGGACGTAGGTGATCGACCCGCCGGAGTCGTCCCGCTGCGTCACCCGGATCGCCGGGGCGACGACGCCCGTGTCGGTGTCCTGGCGGGGCATGTACTCCAGCCCGATCTTGGCCTGGGCGAGGGCGTCCGAGATCGGCTTGGGATCGGCGGGGACGGGCGACGATCCGACGACCAGACCCTTGTCGGTGAAGGCGACCGGGGTGTCGCCGACCATCGCCGCGGTCACGCGGGTGTCGGCGGTCCGGGTGACCGTCCCGTCGGTCGAGAACACCGCCTTGGCCGTGGAGAGCACCTGCCCGATCTTGAGCGGACCGACGGCGAACGAGGTGACCTCGGTGGCGGCCTGGGCCGTGACGCCGTCGGGCGCCGAGACGGCCGAGGCCGACGACCGCGCCAGCCCCAGGGATCCCTGCCCGCCGGAGTCGAGACCCACGCTGGCCGACGACGTCGACGAGGTGTCGGTGCTCTCGGCCTTGATGGCGTACGGCCCACTGCCGGACTCCGCCTTGGGCGCCACGGGGTACGTCGACCCGACCCAGAACGGATAGGAGGGAAGGTTGATCTTTCCGCCCGACGCCCCGGCGACGAGCGACGGAGCGCTCACGGCGTTCTCCCCGGGATACGGGAACGAGGCGAAGGCCTGGCTGCCGCCGATGCTGTCCAGCGTCACCTGCGCCGAGGGACCGCCGAAGTCGAGGACGGTGTCGCTGGCGGGGGCGTGGGGAACGATCCACGTCACCCGCACGGCG
>JAUZEX010000167.1 GCA_030838815.1 Actinomycetota bacterium | reverse complement strand
CGACGGCGAAGATCCAGCCTTTGCCGTACGGGTCCTCGTTGATCATCTGCGGGGTGTCGGTCAGGTCGGAGTTCACCTCGGAGACCGTGCCCGACACGGGCGAGAAGATCTCCGACACCGATTTCGTGGACTCGACCTCGCAGCAGGAGGCCATGGCCGCCACGGTGGCGCCGACCTCGGGCAGGTCGACGTAGACCACGTCGCCGAGGGCGTCCTGGGCGTAGTCGGTGATCCCCACCCGGGCGGTGGTGCCGTCGACGCGCACCCACTCGTGCTCCTGGGTGTAGCGGAGCTCGTCAGGGAAATTCATGGACGGGGACCCTACCCCTACTCCAGCGGGTGGGCCGCCTTGAATGCCGGGGGGTGGTCGAGGGCGGGCACCCGGAGATCGCTGCGGCGTTCGACGCCCACCTTCGTGCCGTCGAGGGCGTCGAGGGTGTCGACCGCGCCACCGGGGATCCGCAGGCCCACCTCGAGGGTCGCCGGGTCGCCGATGGCCAGCACGTCGTAGGGCTGCTGCACCTCCTGCCCGTCGACCGTGACGGCATCGTGCTGGCGGGAGAAGGCGGTGGTGCCGCCGACGCGCCGGCCGTTGACGGCGATCGCCTCGGCGCCCGCGTCGCGCAGTTCCTGCACCAGATCGAGGAGGAGCTGAAATTCGAACGCCCCCTTCGGGTCGGTGATGTGCACCGCCACCCCCGGCCCCCGGGCGGGCACCACGCCGGCCAGGATCTGCAGGTCGGACAGCTGCCGCTCGGCGGCGTCGCGGGCCAACTGGTCGCGTTCGGCCGAGGACTGCAGCGCGGCCAGCTCGAGTCGGAGCTGGGAGATCTCGTCGCGAAGGGCGGCGCTCTCCTCGTTGAGGGAGGCGAAGATCCGGGTCAGGTCCGATTCGCTCTCGGCGGCGAGGTGCTCGGGGCTGCGGCGCGTCGTTCCGAGCTGGGCGGCGACGAAGAACCCCACCACCCCGACCGACAGCGCCACCAGGGCCTTGGCCGCCAGCGGCCGGGGGGCGCCGCCGGAGCCGCCCTCGCCGGCCTGATCGGACGGGCGCCGCCGGGGCCGGCGCCGCGGCGGGCGGACCGGCTCGCCCGCCGCCGGCGGCAGGGGAAGAGCGGCCTCGGCGTCAGCCACCGAAGACATGGCGACGGACGGCCGCCACGTTCTGGAATATCCGCACGCCGAACACGACCGCCACCGCGGTCGACAGATCGGCGCTCAACTGGTCGCCGATCCACACCAGCAGAACGGCCACCGCCGCGTTGCTGACAAAAGCCAGCACGAACAACCGGTCGGAGAACGTCTGCTCGAGATGGGCCCGCAGTCCCCCGAATGACGAGTCGATGGCCGCCACCACGGCCATGGCCAGATAGCGGGACTGGTCCGGCGACACCGACGGCCGCAGGAGCAGCGCCAGGGCGGCGCCGCCCAGCAGGCTGAAGAGCGCCAACATCATCGACCTCCCGGGGCCGCAGGGGTGGGACTCGTCGTCGGTCCGGCATCGGCCGGGCGGGCCGACGACAGCTGCAGGGCGCCGACATAGCCGGGGACGACGACCCTCGACCGGGACCGGAGGGAGAATCCGAGCCCGTAGTCGGCGACCCACTGCCGGAAGCGCTGCGCCACGGCCGAGCGCTCGAACTGCTTGCGGTCGGCGCCGATGGCCTCCACCTTGTAGGGCGGGACGAGCGGCCGGAAGTTCACGGTGATCGTCTCGCCCGCAGCCCGGATCGGCGACGTCGCCACGAGCCGCTGGCCGTTCACGGCCACGGCCTCGCCGCCGGCCGCCCAGAGGGCGTTGACGACGAGCTGGAGGTCGACGTCATGGACCGACAGCGACTGGCGGTCGGTGTCCGTCTTCGCCTCCCGGTGGCTGTCGGCGAGGCGGATCTCGAGGCCTGTCCCCGACATCGCGGTGGTACCGGCCCACATCTGCACGTCCCGCAGGTGCCGCGCGTCGTCGGCCGACGTGGCCGACAGGCGGCGCCGGGCACTGGTGACGTCGGCCCGCAGCCGCACCAGCTGCTTGCCGAGGCTGTCGACCTCGCCCTGGCGGGTGTGGATCAGCTTGACCAGCCCGGCCCGGCGCGACTCGGCTCCCCGCTTGGCTTCCTTGACGCCGTTGGAGGCGACCAGCGTGAGGAACCCGACGAGCGCCAGCACCGCGGCCAGCGACGCCCGGATCTGCATTCAGTCAAAGTACACAAACGGATCAGCGGTCGGTGTCCGCCACCAGCGCCGCCCGGATGCGGCCGACGTATTCCTGGGCCAGCGCCCGGGCCCCGCCGTCGCTGCCCCCTTCCGCCCACACGTGGGTCAGAGGCTCCTCGGGGTCGGGCAGGACGAGCGCCCAGCCGTCGGCGTGGAGCACCTTGATCCCGTCGACCAGCACCAGCTCCTTGTCCTGGGCCTGCTCCATGGTGGTGCGCATCACCGTTCCCTTCCGCTCCCAGGGCGTGGAGACCGTCATGTGGGCGAGGTGGACGGAGGGTAGGCCGGCCACCACCGACGACAGCCTCCGGCCGGTGCGGGCCAGCAGGTCGAGGACTTTGGTCATCGTGGCCACGGCGTCGGCGGCGGGCAGGAAGTCGGGCCACAGGTAGCCGCCGCCGCCCGAAGCGGCGAAGTCGATTCCGCCCGCTCCCGCCACCTCCATCAGGTGGGCCGACGAGAGCTTGGCCCAGGCGATGGTGGCGCCGCCGGCGGCGGCGATCCGCTCCGCCTCCCGGCTCACCGCGATCGGCAGCGCCAGGCGGGCTCCCGGGTGAGCCTCGCTGACCAGCGTGACCAGGGCCAGGAGGCACTCCTCGTCCGTGAGCGCGTAGCCCGTGTCGTCGACGAGGCGCAGGGTCTCGCCGTCCGGATCGAACACGATCCCCAGATGGCTTCCCGACGCCCGCACCAGGGTTTGGACGCGGGCCAGGCGGGTCTCGAGGTCGTCCCCGGCGTGGGCGGCGGCGGCCGTGGCGGCGAACGGGTTCACGGCCAGCACGTCGGCGCCGAGCTTGGCCAGCACGGGGTTGAGGACCACCGAGGCCGACCCGAACGACGTGTCGAGCACCAGCTTGAAGGCCCGCTCCCGGACGGCGTCGACGGCGATCGAGCGGATGAGGGCGGCGGTGTAGTACTCGAGGACCCGGGGCGGGAAGACGATGTCGCCGATGTCGCCGGCGAAGGCCCGCCGGAAGTCGTCCCGGGCCAGCAGGCGCTCGATCTTGCGCTTGGCGACGTCGTCGATGTCGCCGCCCTGGGCATCGAAGAAGCGAATCTCGACCGACGCCGGATCGTCGGGGCTGAGGCGGACGGTCACGCCGCCATGGGCCCGTTCCGAACGGACGTGGAACCGGGTCAGGGGGACGGGCGCCAGCTCCAGGTCCTCGACGTGGACGCCGGACAGGTTGAGCCCGGACATGACCGCCCGTTTGAGCGTTCGGGCCACCCGGGAGGTGTCCCGGGAACAGCAGACAACCGAGCCCCGCTTGAGGCTCGTGCCGTAGGCGGCGGCGAGGCGTACGGCGAGCTGGGCCGTGACGTCGACGTTGGCCAGGCCCCGCACGCCGCGGCGGCCGAACAGCGTGCGCTGGCCCCGGCTCTCCCAGACGATGGAGGCATTGACGACCGCCCCCGCCTCCACGGTCTTGTAGGGGTAGACCTTGACGCCCTGGTTGATCACGGCGCCCTCGCCGATGAAGCACTCCTCGCCGAGAACGACGCCCTCCTCGGCCCGAGCCGCCCGGCGCAGGTCGGCCGACCGGCCCACAATGCAGCCCCGCAGCGTGGCCCCGGGACCGATGTAGACGTGGTCGTGGACGACGGTGCGGGCCAGGGAAGCGTCGTGCTTGACCACCACGTTCGACCCCAGCACGGTGTACTCCCCGATGCTGGCTCCGGCCTCGATCCGGCAGTTGTCCCCGATGATGACGGGCCCGGTGATCTCGGCCGCGGGGTCGACATCGGCTCCTTCCCCGAGCCAGATCCCGTCCCCCAGCCGGAAGCCGGGGATGTCGACGGCGACGCGCTCGTCGAGGACGTCGCGATGGGCGCGGTGGTAGGCCTCGACGGTGCCGACGTCCTCCCAGTAGCCGTCGACCACGAGACCCTGGATGGCCAGGCCCCGCTTGAGGGCGGCCGGGAACACGGCCTCGGAGAAGTCGACGGGCTCGTGCTCCGGGATCAGGTCGAGGATCTGTGGCTCGAGGACGTAGATCCCGGTATTGATCGTGTCGGAGAACACCTGACCCCAGGTCGGCTTTTCCAGGAACCGTTCCACCCACCCTTCGGCGTTCGTGATGACGATGCCGAAGTCGATGGGGTTGGCCACCCGCCGCAGGGCGATGGTGGCCAGCGCCCCCGAGGACCGGTGGGCCTTGACGACGGCGTCGAGATCGATGTCCGACAGGACGTCGCCGGAGATGACCATGAAGGTGTCGTCGAGCTCGGCGGCGGCGTTGCGGACGGAGCCGGCCGTCCCGAGCGGTGTCTCCTCCGTGGCGTAGCGCATGGAGACGCCGAGCTCCGAGCCGTCCCCGAAGTAGTTGCGGATGTGGCTGGCGAGGAAGGCGACGGTGACGACGATGTCGTCGATGCCGTGGAGGGCGAGACGGCGGACGACGTGCTCCATCAACGGCCGGTTGGCCATGGGCATCATCGGCTTGGGCTGGTTGGAGGTGAGCGGCCGCAGCCGGGTGCCCTCGCCCCCGGCCATGACGACGGCCTTCACCGCGCCACGCGCTCGCTTCGCCCGTCGGCCAGCGCTCGGCGGGCCAGGGGGACGTAGGTGATGGCGGCGTACCAGGCGAGGGCGAGGCCTGGCGCAGCGAACAGCCATGCGACCGTCAGCGACGGCCGGCCCCACGGGCCGGGCGTGCCCATCATGAACAGCGGGAAGGCCACCATCAGCGCGAGGGTGCCCGCCTTCCCGGCCCACTGGACGTCGATGCGCCGTGCGCCGGCGGCGGCGAGGGCCAGGACCGCTCCCGAGATCAGGGCCTCCCGGACCAGCACCCCCCAGCCCACGACGGCCGGCACCCTTCCGTCGATGAGCAGCGAGATCACGACCGTGCCGAGCAGGATGCGGTCGGCGGTCGGGTCGAGCACCTTGCCCAGCTCGCTCACCTGGCCGAGGCGGCGGGCGAGGTAGCCGTCCACCCAGTCGGTGCAACCGAGCACGGCCAGGAGCCACGCCGCGGCGGTGCGGTCGTCCCGGCCGAACAGCAGCCAGCAGAACAGCGGCACGCACGCCAGCCGGACGAGGGTGACCAGGTTGGGGATCGTGAGGATGCCCCTGGCAGGCCGGGGCGGCGACGGTCCCATGTCGCTGGCAGTGTACGCCGCTAGTTTGTTTGCGTGGCTGACGCGTTCGACCCCGACGAGATGCTCGAGCGGTTCCGGGAACGAGCCCAGGCCGTGCGGAACCGGCCTCTGCCTCCCGTCGCCGGCCCGGACAAGAAGCGCTTCCTGGAACGGGCCCAGGTCGACTTCATGGACTTCGCCATGATCGGCGACGCGACGGCCACGCTCGAGGACGGCGTGCTCACCCTGCGCGTCGACCTGCGAAAAGCCTGAGGACAACCTGAGCAGTCCCTCAGAGGCTTGTTGCACTGAGTGACAGCTTTGTCTAGGTTAGGACCGTATTACGGAGTAGGTGCCACGTCTCAGGGTCATGGAGGTCGGACGGACCCCCGCCTCCCACACGCCGGCGGCAGGGTGTGTGGGCCTCCTTCCCCGCTGGGGGAGACGCGACCGGACATCAGTTGTTTCGACGCGTTCAAAACCGCTAGGGGAAGGAAAACATGCTCAAGAGAATTCTGGTTACCGCGTTCCTGGGTGGGGCGCTGCTGTTCACCGCCCCGGCGGCGATGGCCAACCCTCACGGCCACCGCGAAGGTCGCGAACGGCACGAGCACGGCCGGAACTGGGAGCGTGGTGACAACCACCGCAACTGGGACCGGGGTGACCACGACGGCCGTCGCTACGATCGGGACGACCGCCGCAGCTATCACCACAGCCGGTACAACTACGACGACGATTACTACTACTACGGCTACAACCGCTCGTACTCCGGCCGCTGCTACTACCGCGGCGGGTACCGCTACTACTACGACGGCGGCTACGGAAACCGGTACTGCGACGACTACTACTACCGCCACGGCTACCGGTCCGGCTACCCCTACGGGTACGACACCTGCGACGAGTACGACTACCGGACGGGCTACTGCTGACCCGTCCCGATCCTGATGCCCGACCGCAGCGGCGGGGCCTTCCGGCCCCGCCGCTGCCGCGTCCGGAGCCGGCCGTGTCCCTTTTGCACTGAGTGACACTTTTGTTTAGGTAAGGCACCGATTACGGAATAAGTCCCATATACGCAAGGGTCGAACGGTGCCAAGGGAGATTCCAATGATCAGACGCATCATCGTCACCGCCATCCTCGGCGGTGCGCTCGTGCTCGCCCCGACGGCGGCCTACGCCGACAAGAAGGGCAACGACGACAACAAGTCAGCCCACCAGAGCGACGGCAACCGGGACGGCGGTCACAGCGACAACAATGGCCACGAGGGCCACGACCGTCACGAATCGGGCCACGTCGACCGTGGTGACGGCCACAACGACCACGACCGGTCGGGCTACCGCGACCATGACGGCCGCTCGGACGACTACTACCGCTATTACGGCTACGACGACGGCTACTACGGCTACTACGGCTACCGCTGCAACGGCTACCGGGAGGGGTACTACTACGACCGTTCCGGCCGGCCCATCTACGGCCCGGACGGCCGCCCCTACTACCGGCACAACTCCGACTGCGACTCCTACTACAGCCGGTACCACCGCTACTACGGCGATCCGTACTGCGACCGCTACGACGCGGCGAGCGGCTACTGCGGCTAGCTTCGCCGGCTGCACCAGATCGAACGCCTGGAACGGC
>JAUZEX010000129.1 GCA_030838815.1 Actinomycetota bacterium | reverse complement strand
CGGGAGCAGCCTGTTCGGCATGACCGTGCTCGGCGTCCGAGCCCACCGGGCGGTCCAGCGCCCGGCCCCGCCGCCGCCGGTCCTCCACGGAGCCGGACTGTTGTCCCGGACCCGCCGGGCGGTTGCCGGAGCCATGCTCGGCGGCCTCCTCCTGGTGGGTGCGATCGGCGCGGCCCGGGGTGCCAGCCACGGCGACGCCTACGACGTCGTCAAGGGCGGTGTGATCGGAGCCATCGCCGGGGCGCTGCTCAGCCTGCTCCTGTCCTGCGCCGCGGTCTCCGGCCGGTGGCGCCGGACCCGACCGAGCTGCGGCTGACCCGTCGGCTGGACGGGGGCCGAAAATTGCGCCCGGGCGAGCCGACCGCTGCGCTACCGTCCCCGGCTCATGGGGATCCAGGCCGATTACGTCCGCAAGATCCAGGGGCTGCTGGCCACGGCCGAGTCGCTGGCGGAGCAGGGGAACGACGAGGCGGCCGGTGCCTATGTGGCCAAGGCCCACGCCCTGCAGCAGAAGTACAGCATCGACCAGGCCATGCTGGGCGACGCAGGGGGCGGCCGGCAGTCGGCGATCGTCGACCGCACGTGGATCATGCCCGGGGGCTACGGGCGCCGGAAGGTCAATCTGGCCCACGTCGTGTCCCTCCACACCGGCTGCGCCGGTTACTTCTCCCGGGATGAGGAGGGCGCCTACCGGTTCTCGGTCTTCGGCTTCGCGACCGATGTGGAATGGGCCGAGACGCTGTTCTTCAGCCTCTGCCACCAGGCCGAGGCCGCCCTGGCCTTCGCCGTCAAGGGGCCGTACGAGCACGGCCGGTCCTTTACCACCGCCTTTCTGGAGGGTTTCACCCACGAGGTCCGGCGACGGCTCCGGGAAGCCGCTGACCAGGCGAGGGCGGCCGCGACCCGGGAACACGACGGCGCCCGGGCATCCGCCGGACGCAGCGTCGCCCTCGTCCTGGCCGACAAGGCCAAACGGGTCGAAGCCGAGGTGGCGGCCAGGGTCGGGCGGCTCAGCACGTCGCGCCTGTCGGGCTCGCAGTCGTACTCCGGCTTCCAGCAGGGCCGCGTGGCGGGCCGCGACGCCAGCCTCACCCGGGGATCGGTCCCCAACGGAGCCGGCCGGGTTCTCAGGCCTTGAGCGGGTCGGTGAGCTTGACCCACTTCCCGGCCCGCACCTGGTAGAGCGGAGCAGTCTGGAGGCCGGCGTGGTTGGTGGGGGAGTAGGAGATCGGGTCGGACACGCCGCCCGTCTCGAAGCCCGAGATCTCCTCCAGGCCGGCTTTGATGGCCGCACCGTCGAGCTTTGCGTCACCGGAGTGGCGCAACCCGTTCTCGATGCCCTTGGCCATGGACGCCATGGTGAACCAGCCCTGGACGTACCGCAGCCCCTTGGCCTCGACGCTCGTGTTCTTCGTCTGGAGGAAGGCGCTGACGTCCCGCAGCCCTTCGAGGTTGCCGCCGCCCGGGGGCGCGAACGGCATGACAGCGATGGTCCGTTCGGCGGCCGGACCGGCGAGGCTGGTGTAGATCTCGTCGCCCGCCCAGTTGAGACAGATGATCTGGGCCGTCGAGTTCGCCCCGGCCAGGCTGGTGGCCAGCTTGGCCGCCGCGGTGGCGGTGTTCTGGATGACGACGTACGAGGCGTGCTGCGCCTTGGCCTGGATGACCTGACCCACGAAGTCGATCGCTCCGGTCGGCATGGCGTAGGTCGTGAAGCCGATGTCGAGTTTCTTCTTTGCGATGTACTTCGTGCCGTCCTCCAGCGGTGACCGACCAAAGGGGCTGTCGTGGTGGAAGACGGCCACTTCGACGTGCCGGCCCGGGTTCTGCTCCGAGATGTACTTGAGCACGATGCGCATCTGCTCGGAGTAGGTCGGGCCGGGGAAGAAGTTGTACGGGGTGACCTTGGGGTCGGCCAGCGTCTCGGCGTAGGACGCGGACATGAACGGGATCTTGTTGGCCGTCACCCGGGGCCGCAGCGCCTCGGAGTCCGCCGTGCCCCACCCCAGGAAGGCCACCGCCCCCTGGCTGACGGCCTGGGAGTAGAGCTGCTCAGCCTGAGGCACCTTGTAGGCGTAGTCCTGCCAGCTCAGCGTGATCCGGTGGCCGTCGATCCCACCCTTCCCGTTCCGGTCGGTGACGTAATCGCGCACGCCTTCCGAGAACGGCGTGCTGTCGTCGGCCGTCGGGCCGGACAGGTCGAAGATCGCCCCCACCTTGACGTCCGGCTTGGAGACGGACTGGCGGGCGGCCACCTTTGTCGGTGCAGCCCCATGCTCCGATCCGCTCCCGCAGGCACCGGCCAGCAGGGCGAAGCAGGCGGCGGCGGCGAGGTTCCTTCGCATGCGATCCATCTGACGTCCTCCTCGGTCGGGCCTCGTGGGCCGAGCTTTGCCGGAGCCGGGCCGGCGGTTGTTGCGTCGCCCGACGTCAGGTGTGTAAGAGAGGCGACACATGACCGCCCGGGAACGTCAGCGCCGCATCTATGAGGGTGAGGAGGCCGCCCTCGGCGACGCGGGACGGGTCTTCCGGGACCTCCGCGAGGTCCGGGGCTATGTCGCCGAGCTCGTGGCCAGTGACTGGTGGGCCGACCGCTGGCCCCACATCGATGCGATCCCGGTGGCCCGCACCCGCAGCGAGCGGTTCAGCGGCTACGCGGTGGAGGAGACCGGGGAGATCCGCCTCCGGAGCCTCCGGGAACCGGTCGCGCTCCACGAGATCGCCCATGTGGTCACCCCCGGCGCCGGCCACGGCCCGGCGTTCGTGTCCGCCTTGCTCGCCCTCGTCCGGGAGCGCTTAGGCTTCCACGCCTATGGCGCGCTCATCGCCGAGCTGCGCCTCCGTGACGTCGAAGGAGTACCGGGATGATCCTGATCGTGCTCAAGGTCCAGGTCCGGCCCGACCGGCGCGACGTGTGGCTGGAGCGCATCGCCAAGTACACGGCCGCGGTCCGGGAGGAGCCGGGCAACACCGCGTTCGACTGCTACGAGAGCCTCGACGGCCCCAACGAGTTCGCCATCGTGGAAGGGTTCGCGTCCAAGGCGGCGGGCGACGCCCACGTCCAGACCGACCACTTCAAGGACTTCCTCGTCTGGTTCCCGACGGTGATCGGCACGGCGCCGATGATCATCAACACCGAGGTGCCGGGGGAGGGCTTCGCCCGGATGAATGAGTTCGGCTAGCCGAGGATGAAGTACTTGGCCTCGGGGTGGTGGACGACGATGGCCGAGGTGGTCTGCTCGGGGTGGAGCTGGAACTCCTCGGAGACCGTCACGCCGATGCGTTCGATCTCGAGCAGATCGGCCACCTTGACCTGGTCGTCGAGGTCGGGGCAGGCCGGGTAGCCCCACGAGTAGCGCGACCCGCGGTACTGCTGCTTGAACAGGCCGCCGAGCGACGGCCCGTCCTCGTCGGCGAAGCCCCATTCCTCCCGGATGCGGCGGTGCCAGTACTCGGCCAGCGCCTCGGCCATCTCCACCGACAGGCCGTGGAAGTGGAGGTAGTCCTGGTACCGGTCGGCGGCGAACAGCTCCGCCGAGTGGGCCGAAGCGACGTCGCTCATCGTCACCACGTGGAAGGCCGCGTAGTCGGCCTCACCCGTCGATGCCGGACGGAAGAAGTCGGCGATCGACTGCCACGGCTCCTTGCGCTGGCGGGGAAACGAGAACCGCATCCGTTCTTCGGTGCGGGCGTCGTCCGTCCAGATGATCAGGTCGTTGCCGTCGGCGTTGACCGGGAAGTAGCCCCAGGCCACGGCCGGCACCAGGGTGCCGCCCTCCTTGGCCTTGGCCAGCTCCGCCCGCAGGGTGGGGCGGATCCCGGCCTTGAACTGCTCGTCGGTCTCCGGTTTCCCATCCGACTTGCCTTGCGGCCGGTACTGCCACTGGTTGCGGAACAGCGCCGTCTCGTTGAGATAGGCGGCGATCTCGTCCAGCGGGATCCCCTTGGCCACGCGGGAGCCGAGGAACGGCGGCTTGAACACCGGATTGTCGACGGCCACCGCGGAGCGGGCCGGGACCGAGGCCGGGTCGACCTCGTCACGAGCCCGCTGCGACTTGCGGGGCGGCAGCACCCGCCCGCCCGGCGCCCGGCCGAAATCGGGGTCGAGGTGGCCGCTCTTCTTGCCCTCGATGAGGGTCTCCATGGTGCGGAGCCCCTCGAAGGCGTCCTTCCCGTAGAAGACCCGGCCGTGGTAGACCTCCCGGAGGTCGCGCTCGACGTAGCTGCGGGTCAGCGCCGCACCACCGAGGAGGATCGGGATGTGGTCCAGGCCCCTCGAGTTCAGCTCCTCGAGGTTCTCCCGCATGATCAGCGTGCTCTTCACCAGCAGGCCGCTCATGCCGACGGCGTCGGCCTTGAACTCCTCGACGGCGGCGATGAACTCGGTGATCGGCACCTTGATGCCGAGGTTCTTCACCTCGTAGCCGTTGTTGGTCAGGATGATGTCGACCAGGTTCTTGCCGATGTCGTGGACGTCGCCCTTCACCGTGCCCAGCACGACCCGGCCCTTGCCCCCGGCGTCGGCCTTCTCCATGTGGGGCTCGAGGTAGGCCACCGCCTTCTTCATCGTCTCGGCCGACTGCAGCACGAACGGGAGCTGCATCTGGCCCGACCCGAAGAGCTCGCCGACGACCTTCATGCCTTCCAGCAGCACGTCGTTGATGATTGATAACGCTTTCCGGCCGCCGGTGAGGGCCTCGTCGATCTCGGCTTCGAGGCCGTCGCGGTCGCCGTCGACGATCCGGGCCTTGAGCCGCTCCTCCACCGCCCAGCCGGAGCGGTCCTCCCGTTCGATCAGGGCGACGTCGACGTCCTCGAAGGCGGCCATCAGGTCGGTGAGGGGGTCGTACCCGTCGCGGCCCCGGTCGTAGATCAGGTCGAGGGCGAGCTGCTTGGCCCGCTCGTCGATCTTGTGCATCGGCACGATGCGGGCGGCGTGGACGATGGCGGCGTCGAGGCCGGCCTGGACGCACTCGTGGAGGAATACCGAGTTGAGGACGTGGCGGATGGCCGGCTTGAGACCGAAGCTCACGTTGGAGACGCCCAGCACGGTCGAGACGCCGGGCAGCTCCGCCTTGATGCGGCGGATGGCCTCCATCGTCTCGATCCCGTCCCGGCGGAGATCCTCCTGGCCGGTCCCCAACGGGAACGTCAGCGCATCGAAGATCAGGTCGGTCGGCTCCATGCCGTAGGTCTCGACGGCCATGTCGTGGATCCGCTTGGCCACCCGGAACTTCCACTCCGCGGTGCGGGCCTGGCCTTCCTCGTCGATGGTGAGGCAGATGACGGCGGCCCCGTACTCCCGGGCCAGCGTCATGACCCGGTCGAAGCGGGAGCCGGGCGCGAACCCGTCCTCCAGGTTGGCCGAGTTGAGGATCGCCTTGCCGCCGATGTGCTGCAATCCGGCTTCGAGGACCTGCGGCTCCGTGGAGTCGAGCACCAGCGGAATGGCGGCCTGGGTGGCGAACCGGCCCGCGATCTCGTGCATGTCGGCGGTGCCGTCCCGCCCGACGTAGTCGACGCACACGTCGAGAACGTGCGCCCCTTCCTTGATCTGCTCCCTGGCCATCTGGACGCAGGTGTCGTAGTCGCCGCTCAGCATGGCGTCGCGGAACTTGCGCGATCCGTTGGCGTTGGTGCGCTCGCCGATTCCGAGGAAGGAGAGTTCCTGGACGAACGGCACCGAGGTGTAGATCGACGAGCAGGACGGCTCGATCACCGGGTGGCGTTCCACCGGAGCCCGGCCGCCGACGGTCTCGACCACCCGGCGGAGGTGCTCGGGCGTCGTGCCGCAGCAGCCGCCGACGATGTTGACGCCGAGCTCGGCGGTGAAGCGGTCGTGGGCCGCGGCCAGCTCGTCGGGCGTCAGGTCGTAGTGGGTGGCGCCGTCGACGATCGACGGCAGCCCGGCATTGGGCAGGCAGGACAGGAACGTGCGGGCCGAACGCGACAAGTGGCGCAGATGCTCGGTCATCTCCCGGGGCCCGGTGGCGCAGTTCAACCCGATGACGTCGGGCCGCAGCGCCTCCAGGGCGGTGAGGGCGGCGCCGATCTCGGAGCCGACCAGCATGCGGCCGGTCGTCTCCATCGTCACCTGGACCATGAGCGGCAGGTCCTTGCCCGCCCTGGCCATGGCCCGCCGACAGGCTGTGAGCGCCGCCTTGGCCTGGAGCAGGTCGTAGACCGTCTCGACCAGCAGGACGTCGACCCCGCCGGCCAGGAGGCCGTCCACCTGCGCCTCGTAGCCGTCGCGCAGGGTGGCGAAGTCGATCTGGCCCAGCGACGGGAGCTTCGTACCGGGCCCGATCGAGCCGACGACCCACCGGGGCCGGTCGGGCGTCGAGAACCCGGCGGCGACCTCCCGGGCGATCCGGGCCGCGGCCTCGTTGAGCTCGAAGGTGCGGTTGGCGATGCCGTACTCCGACAGCACGATCGGGAAGGCGCCGAAGGTGTCGGTCTCGACGGCGTCGACGCCGACCTCGAAGAAGCTCCGGTGAAGCTCGGCGATCACGGCCGGTCGGGTCACGGCCAGGATCTCGTTGCAGCCCTCGAGGGCCGGGCCCCCGAAGTCGTCGGCGCCGAGGTCGTGGACCTGGAGATTGGTGCCGGTGGCGCCGTCGAAGACGACGACGCGCTCCCGGAGCGTGTCGAGAAAGCGGCCCATGATCAAATCAGGGTACCGGAGGGGCTCTGAACGGCCGGACGGGGCGTTCATCACCCCGTCACTCCTAGACTCCGATTCCTCATGAAGGTCTATACGCGCAAGGGCGACGACGGCTCGACCGGCCTCCTCTACGGCACCCGGGTCGGGAAGGACTCCGCCGGCCCGTCGGCCTACGGCGAGGTCGACGAGGCCGTCTCGGCCCTCGGCCTGGCCCGCGCCGAGACGGAACCGGGCTCGGAGCTCGGCGAGCTGCTGGTGCGCCTCCAGCGGGAGTTGTTCGTGGCCGGCGCCGAGCTGGCCACCGCCCCCGAGAACCGGTCCAAGCTGACGCCGGCCGTGTCGCTCGTCACGGCCGAGATGGTCAGTGCCCTCGAGCCGGTCATCGACGACATCACCGCCCGCTACGACCCGCCCCAGGAGTTCGTCCTCCCGGGCGAGAACCGGGTGGCCGCCGCCCTCGATTTGGCCCGCTGCGTCGTCCGCCGGGCCGAGCGGGCGTCGGTGGCGGCCGTCCACGCCGGGTGGCTCGAGGGCGCCAGCCACGTCGTCCCCTACCTCAACCGTCTCGCCGACCTCGTCTACACGCTGGCCCGGTGGCAGGAGGGCGCCTGGCGCCCCGTCCGCACCCCGCAGGCCTGACCAAGGAGCAGCCGTGTCCGTCACCGCCACCCTCTCGACCACCGCCCCGGCCAAGACGAACGCCGACGTCCTCGCCGTGCCCGTCTTCTCCGGGCGGGTCCTCGGCCCGGGAGGGAAGGCGATCGACACCGCCCTCGGCGGGACCCTCGGAGCGTTCATGGAGGAGGCCGGCTTCGAGGGTAAGGCGGAGGAGACGCTGGCCGTCCCGGCCGGCGGACTCGGCGCCCGGGCGGCGTTGCTCGTCGGCCTCGGCGACAAGAAGACCGTGTCGGCCGACCGGCTCCGGCGGGCGGCGGCCGCCGTCGTGCGCCGCAGTCCGAAGGCCAAGACGGTGGCGACGACGCTGCTCGACGCCGTCCCGTCCGGCGGTGACCGGGTGGCCGCGGCCCAGGCGCTGGCCGAGGGGGCGGCGCTGGGGGCCTACAAGTTCCTGCGCTACAAGCAGAAGTCCGACGCCCCCGCCCTCGAGCGGTTCGTCGTGCTGGGCAAGAAGGACGAAGCCGTGCAGAAGGGTCTCGACCGGGGCGTGGCCGTGGCGGCGGCGGTGGCCTGGGCCCGCGACCTGGTCAACGAGCCGGCGGGGGCGATGACCCCGACGCAGTTGGCCGAGGAGGCCCGGCGGGCGGCGGAGGAGGGCGGGCTCGAATACGAGGTGCTCGACGAGGTCGAGATCGCCAACCAGGGCCTCGGCGGTCTGCTCGGCGTGTCGCTCGGTTCCGACCAGCCGCCCCGGCTGGTGAAGCTCACCTACACGCCGGCGGGGAAGCCGACCGGCACCGTCGCCCTGGTGGGGAAGGGCATCACGTTTGATTCCGGCGGCCTGTCGCTCAAGACGGCCGACGGCATGGAGACGATGAAGACCGACATGTCGGGGGCGGCGGCGGTCATCGGCGCCATGTCGGTGCTGCGGGCGGCGGGCGTGCCGGCCAAGGTCATCGGCTTCGTCCCCACCACCGAGAACATGCCCGGCGGACGGGCCATCAAGCCGGGCGACGTCCTCAAGATCCGCAACGGGAAGACCGTCGAGGTCCTCAACACCGACGCCGAGGGCCGGCTCATCCTGGCCGACGGGCTGTCGCTGGCGGTGGAGGAGAAGCCCGACGCCATCATCGACCTCGCCACCCTCACCGGGGCCTGCGTCGTCGCCCTGGGCATGAAGTGGGCCGGGGTGATGGGCAACAACGAGGGCTGGATCGGACAGGTGCGGGGCGCCGCCGACCGGGCCGGGGAGCCGATCTGGCCGCTGCCCCTGCCCGAGGAGTACCGCAAGGACCTCGACTCCGAGATCGCCGACCTGAAGAACATCTCCGGCAACCGGGGCGGCGGGGCGCTGACAGCAGGGCTCTTCCTGTCGGAATTCGCCGGCGACGTCCCCTGGGCCCACCTCGACATCGCCGGCCCGGCCCGGGCCTCCGCTGACGACGGCTACATCGCCAAGGGCGGGACCGGCTTCGGGGTCCGCACGCTGGTCGAGGTCCTGTCGACCTTCGAGAAACCCAAAGCCGCGACCCGGTCGTAACCCGGGGCGCCGGCACTGTAAGCCGGTCGTGTCGAGGGTCGTTGCCCTGCGGGGGGGTGTCCTTTAGCCTTTGGCGATACGCACCCGACCAGGGGGCGCCGACGATTGCTCGTGGGATGGCCAACGACGTGGTGCTCGTCGCAGTCGGCTGCCTGACCGGTGTTCTGGCCGGGATGCTCGGCGCCGGAGGTGGGTTCGCCACCGTCGCGCTCTTGCTGGCGGCGGGGGCGACGCCCCACGTGGCGGTCGGCACCGCCCTCGTCTACATGATGGTGATGGGCGGGTGGGGCGCGTTCATGCATGTCCACCTGCGGTCGGTGGACCGGCGACTGGCCCTGGCCATCGGGGCGGCAGCCGCCATCTCCGCCCTCGTCGGGGCGCAGATCGCCGACATCCTGTCCGGCCGTGACCTGGCCCTCGCCCTGGCCCTGTTCACCGCCTGCGTGTCGGGCATCTCGCTGGCCTGGCCTCAGACCCGCCGCCCGATCGACCTGCCCGCCGACGACCCGGTCGCCGACGCGCTCGACGAGCCGGCCGCCGGACCGGTCGCCGGTCGCGGCGCGGCGAGCGGTGCGGCGGCGAGCGGCGCCGCGCCGGACGGCGACGGCGGTGCCGGCGCGACGGCCGACAATCCCCGTCCGTACGCCTACGGTCAGCTGCGCGACGCCCTGCGCCTGCGCGTCGTGCCGCCGGCGGGCCGTCCGGCGCGCAGGCCGCCGCCGACGGCCGACGCCCCGCTCGCCGGCGCCGTGATCGGAGGTTCGATCATCGGCCTCCTCAAAGGCCTCTTCGGCGTCGGCGGCGCCTTTCTCATCCTGCCGGTCATGTCCCGCGTCGGCCGGGTGCCCCGCGACGTGGCCCTGGGCAGCTCCCTCTTCGCCATCCTGGTGGCCAGCCTCGTCGCCGCCCTGCGCCACTGGACGCTGGGCAACGTCGACGGCAGCGACCTGCTGGCGCTCGTGCCGGGCGGGCTGTTCGGCTCGTTCGTGGGGGCGAGGGCGGCACGGTCGATGTCGCCGGCGTCCATCCGGCGCGTCTTCCTGGGCATGATGGCCGCCTCGACGGTCTACCTGATCCTGTTCCGCTCCGCCTATAAGTAGGCGGCCGCCACCCCCTACCTCGGGGGAGGCAGGTGAAGCTCCCTAATGCCCGACCGTGCTTCCGTCGGCGAGGACGGCGTGGGGTAGGCAGAGCTCGTCGTACTCGGCGATGACGAGCTCGCCCGCGTCGGGCCCGCAGGCCGGGCAGTTCGGGTCGCGGTTGACCTTGAACGTGCGGAACGACTGCTCCAGCGAGTCGTAGGCCAGCAGCCGGCCGATCAGCGGATCGCCGAGGCCGAGGAGGACCTTGATCGCCTCGATGGCCTGGATCGACCCGATGATGCCCGGCAGCACGCCGAGCACGCCGGCCTCGGCGCACGACGGGGCCAGCTCCGGCGGCGGCGGCTCCGGGATCAGGCACCGGTAGCACGGCCCCTCGTAGGGGGCGAAGACCGTCGCCTGGCCCTCGAAGCGGAAGATCGAGCCGTGCACCACCGGGATGCGCTTGATCAGGGCGGCGTCGTTGACCAGGTAGCGGGTCGGGAAGTTGTCGGTGCCGTCGACGATCAGGTCGTAGCCGTCGATGATCTGCAGGACGTTGTCGGCTCCGAGACGGACGTCGTAGGTGACGACGTTCACGTCGGGGTTGAGGGCCGTGAGCGTCTTCTTGGCCGAGTCCACCTTGCGCTCGCCGATCCGATCCATGTTGTGGAGGATCTGGCGCTGGAGGTTGGAGGCGTCGACGACGTCCATGTCGATGATGCCGATCGTCCCCACCCCGGCCGCGGCGAGGTAGAGGGCGGCAGGGGAGCCGAGGCCGCCGGCGCCGAGGAGCAGCACCTTGGACGACAGGAGCTTCTGCTGGCCGGCGTCGCCGACCTCGGGGAGCAGCAGATGGCGCTGGTAGCGGTTGCGCTGCTCGGCCGTGAGGCTCTGGGGGGTGACCCAGTTACGGCCCTCGTTCTTCCACTGGTTGAAGCCACCCGTCATCGAGACGACGTCGGTGTAGCCGAGGTCGGCGAGGCTCTTGACGGCGAAGGCCGAGCGGGCGCCGCCGGCGCAGTACACGACCAGCGGCGTGCTCTTGTCCGGGATCTTGCCCTCGACCTGCACCTCGAGGTTGCCCCGGGGGATGAACACCGACTCAGGGATCGTGCCCTGGTCGTGCTCGTCCGCCTCCCGCACGTCGAGGAAGGTGGCGCGGCCCCGCTCCTGCTCAGCCTGCTCCGGTGTGATCTCGCGGATCTGGGCCTTCGTGGCGACCAGAAGTTCGCGGAAGTTCGCCATGTACCTCTCCCATCAGATGTTCTCGTGCCCTGGGGCGCGCTCCCCAAAATGCTACCCCGTTGGTCAGCATTACCGTCAACGGGCCGGGCGGGCGCCGCATTCCCACCCCCGGCGCTCAGATCAGGGTGACGATCTCGGGCAGCACGTCCCCGAGATTGCCCCGCAGGACGGCGCCGGCCTGCGGGTCGTAGGGCGTCGGTTCGGCGTTGGCAACGACCAGGCGGGCGCCGCCCTCGAGGGCCAGACCGGGCAGGGCGGCGACGGGGTAGACCGTGAGCGTGGTGCCCAGGGCCAGGAACAGGTCGCAGCCCCGGGCCGCCTTCTCGGCCCGTCGCAGGTCATCGGGGACCAGGTTCTGGCCGAACGAGATCGTGGCCGACTTGAGGATCCCGCCGCAGGAGCGACAGG
>JAUZEX010000124.1 GCA_030838815.1 Actinomycetota bacterium | reverse complement strand
TGGGGGAGCGGGGCACCCCGGGGGCTCGGGGGTGTCCCCCGGAAAGATCTGCTCCTGTGCTGGATGTGGAGAACCCGCTACGCTTGGCCCCGGTGACACCCGTCGCCACGCCCCGCGCGCCAATCGCAACGGGTT
Source organism: Actinomycetota bacterium (assembly GCA_030838815.1). Taxonomy (GTDB): domain Bacteria; phylum Actinomycetota; class Acidimicrobiia; order IMCC26256; family BP-133; genus BP-133. The sequence goes on along the minus strand of JAUZEX010000124.1, from coordinate 3,212 downwards.
CAGTGTCCGGCAAGGAGTAGCAACCGATGTTTGAGCAGGAAGGTCCGAGCACCACCCCCGCCCCCGAGGTCGCTGGCCCCGAGAGCATCACCCCGGGAGCCCCGGCTGCCACGGAAGCGGAGGAGGAGGCCCCGGCCGTAGCCGCTCCGGCTGCAACCGCTCCTGCTGCACCCGCTCCTGATGCACCCGCCCCTGCTGAGGCCCCTGCTGAGGCCCCTGCTGAGGCCCCCGGCGAGGCCGCCGCCGACGGCGGAAGCCCAGTGCCCTTCGGTGGCAACGATGCCGACGGCGAGTATCAGCCCATGCAGGTCGTCAGCGACGACCTCGGCGGCATGTCCTTCGCCGACGCCATCTCGGGCACCATCGTCGAGTTCGACGAGGGCGACATCGTCACCGGCACTGTCGTCAAGGTCGACAAGGACGAGGTCCTGCTCGACATCGGCTACAAGTCGGAAGGGGTCATCCCCAACCGCGAGCTCTCCATCCGCCACGACGTCGACCCCCACGAGGTCGTCGCCACCGGCGACGTGATCGAGGCCCTGGTTCTCCAGAAGGAGGACAAGGAGGGCCGGCTGATCCTGTCCAAGAAGCGGGCCCAGTACGAGCGGGCCTGGGGCACGATCGAGCAGATCAAGCAGACGGACGGTGTGGTGGAGGGTCCGGTCATCGAGGTCGTCAAGGGCGGCCTGATCCTCGACATCGGGCTGCGGGGCTTCCTCCCCGCCTCGCTGGTCGAGCTGCGCCGGGTGCGCGACCTCCAGCCCTACGTCGGCCGGACGCTGCAGGCGAAGATCATCGAGCTGGACAAGAACCGCAACAACGTCGTGCTGTCCCGCCGGGCCCATCTCGAGGAGACCCAGCGCGAGGCCCGGGACGAGTTCCTGGCCAACCTCAAGCCGGGCGAGGTCCGCCGGGGCGTGGTCAGTTCCGTGGTCAACTTCGGCGCCTTCGTCGACCTCGGCGGGATGGACGGGCTCGTCCACGTGTCCGAGCTGTCGTGGAAGCACGTCGACCACCCGAGCTCAGTCGTGCAGGTGGGCGACGAGGTGACCGTGCAGGTCCTCGACGTCGACCTTTCCCGGGAGCGGATCTCGCTGTCGCTCAAGGCGACCCAGCAGGACCCATGGCAGCAGTTCGCCAGTGGCCACCGGGTTGGCGAGCTGGTCTACGGCCGGGTGACGAAGCTCGTCCCGTTCGGCGCCTTCGTCCAGGTCGGCGAGGGCATCGAGGGCCTGGTCCACATCTCCGAGATGGCCGCCCACCACGTCGACCTGCCCGACCAGGTCGTCTCGCCGGGCGAGGAGCTGTGGGTCAAGATCATCGACCTCGACCTGGAGCGGCGGCGGATCTCACTGTCGATCAAGCAGGCGGCCGAGGGCGGCACCGTGGCGGCCGAGTACCAGGACCTCTACGGCGAGCACGCCTACGACGAGCAGGGCAACTACATCGGCCCCGACTACGTAGGCGAGGAGGGCGCCGCGGCCGCCGAAGGCGAGGAGGGCGCCGCGGCCGCCGAGGCCGCCGAGGCCGCCGACGCACCGGAGGGCTCCGCCTCAGAGGAGGCACCGGTGGCAGCCGCGGCGGAGGAGGCACCGGTGGCATCAGCCCCCGAGGCACCGGCCGACGAGGTGGCCGGCGACGAGGGTGAGGTGTCCCCCGCCTGAGTCAGGCGAGGCGGGTCGGTCCGATCGAGAAGTTCAGAGGCCCCAGGACGCTTCCTGGGGCCTCTCCGCGCCCGCGGGTGATCTTGAACGGAGCCGCCTCCGGGGTGAAGAACACGCCCGCCAGGTCGAGGCCGCCCCCACCGGCGATGATGTAGTCGGTGCTCTTCTCCGACCACAGTGACAGCTGCGAGAAGGGCCCCTCCAGCGGAGGGCTCCACTTCGGGGCGGCGCCGTTGTCCTTGAGCGCACCGCTCTTCTGGTACAGGAAGGCGTGGTTGAAGGTCAGCGTCCCGCCGGTGACGGTCAGGTCACCGGTGCGCTGGTACACGATAGCGGCGTTGGGGCTGGACGAGCCCGTCCCGAAGGTCAGCATGAGCACCAGGGGTAGGACCAGTGCGAACTCGACCAGGGCGGCGCCCCGCTCTGGCGAATGGGCGAGGGGGCGGCGCCGCACCACGATGTCTTCCACGACACACACTCCTTCGACAGCGGGCCCGTTGCCCGTCTGTCGAGCGACACCGCGGTCAAGTTGAGCGCGGCGGCGAGAGGTGTGAAAGAAGGGGCTTTGCCCGGGTCGAGATGTCAGTTGTTCTGGACGAGATGGACCGGGTTGCCCAGGATGCTGACCGACCACGTTGTCCGGTCGGTCACAGTGCCGCTCGTCGTCGAGTACCGGATCTTCCACCACGTCTTGGTTCCGTACACGCTGGCGTAGTTGGCCGGCAGCTTGACGAACGCCGAGACCGTGCGGTCGCTGAATTTCGAGGTGCTCGACAGGTTGCCGTAGGGCTGCGTACCGGTGCCGCTCACGTCGAGGCTGGCGACGTTGTTGGTCCCGGCGGTGTGGGTGGTCGTGTTGCAGCTTGATCCCGACGGGGCGGCGATGGTGGTCCCACCGACCGTGCCGCAGGGGGTCGTCCAGTCGAAGTTGACCGGGTTGCCGTTGGGGTCGAGGAGCTCCAGCTTGCTCGCCCCTTCGCCGGGGTCGAAGAGGTCGATCTGCATCGTCTTTCCGGCGTAGACCGGGTCGATCTGGGCCAGGTAGAAGGTGGCGGAGCTCCCCGTCTGGTTAGCGAAGATCGACATGTCGTCGACTCCGTGGACCTGCGGGCAGGAGGCCGAGTATCCGGCGTCGCCGACGATAGTGCTGCACACCGACGTGGCGTTGTTCCAGGTGACGGAGGACGCGTGGGCCCTCAGGCCGAACCCGTTGGAGCCGTAGCTGTTGGCCTCGTTGGCCGTCGTCTGCACCTGCAGGTAGTACCGGCCGGCCGTCGGCGCGGTCAGAGTGTAGAGGTTGACCCAGCTGTTCTGGCCCGTGGTGCCGGATGCGAAGGTGCGGGTGAAGAGGGGCGTGGTCGAGGTCGGCGGGTCGAACGGCGAGGCGGTCTTGCCGTAGACGGTGTACGTCGTCGTCACGGTCGATCCGCTCTTGAGGGAGTTGTCGGCGTTGGAGCCGGTGGCGTTGTAGGCCGGGTCGTAGACGTCGACGGCGATGTTCTGGCCCGGGGCGGAGGCAAAGTCGATGGCGTAGACGTAACCGGTCGA
>JAUZEX010000035.1 GCA_030838815.1 Actinomycetota bacterium | reverse complement strand
TCGAGGCGCTCGGCCGGATGCTGGACGAGCCCGCCCGGCCCTTCGTGGCCCTCCTCGGCGGGTCGAAGGTCAGCGACAAGATCGGCGTGATCGACGCCCTCCTCGGCCAGTGCGACCTGCTGCTCGTCGGTGGGGCCATGGCCTCGACGTTCCTCGCCGCCCAGGATTACGGCGTCGGCGAGTCCCTGGTCGAGTTCGACCAGGTCGACCAGTGCCGCGACCGCCTCGCCACCGGCCGGGTGTCGGTGCCGACCGACGTCGTCATCGCCCGGGACATGGCGCCCGACGCCCTGACCGCCGTGGTCGCCGCCTCCGACGTCCCCGACGGCTGGAAGGTCCTCGACATCGGGCCGGTCACCGCCGCCGGCTACGCCGCCGAGGTGGCCCGGGCGGGGACGGTGTTCTGGAACGGGCCGATGGGCGTGTTCGAGATGGAGCCGTTCGCGGCCGGGACCCGGGCGGTGGCGGAGGCGGTGGCGTCGACCGACGGGTACAGCGTGGTCGGCGGGGGCGACAGCGCCGCCGCCCTGGCCAAGTTCGGCCTCGCCGAGCGGGTGAGCCACCTCTCGACCGGGGGCGGGGCGTCGCTCGAGTTCCTGGAGCAGGGAGATCTGCCCGGCCTGCGGGCCCTGAGGGAGGGGAAGCGCTAGATGGCGGACCCGGACCAGAGAAACACCGGCACCGGCCGCAAGCCGATCATGGCCGGGAACTGGAAGATGCACCACACGCATCTGGAGGCCATCCAGGTGGTGCAGAAGCTGAGCTACCGGCTGTCGTCGGAGGACTACGAGCGCTGCGAGGTGGTCCTCTGCCCCAGCTTCACGTCGCTGCGGTCGGTCCAGACCGTCATCGAAGCCGACAGGCTCCCGATCGGGCTCGGGGCCCAGAACGTGTTCTGGGAGGAGAAGGGGGCCTTCACCGGCGAGGTGTCGCCGCCGATGCTGGTCAAGCTGGCCGTCTCCTACGTGATCGTCGGCCACTCCGAACGCCGGGAGCTGTTCGGCGAGACCGACGAGATGGTCAACAAGAAGGTGAAGGCCGTCCTGGGCGCCGGCATGACCCCGATCATGTGTGTCGGGGAGACGCTGGAGGAACGGGAGGGGGGGCAGACGGCGGCCAAAGTGTCACGCCAGGTCCAGGCCGGGCTCGAGGGTGTGACCCCGGAGCAGGTCGGCGGCATGGTGATCGCCTACGAGCCCATCTGGGCCATCGGGACGGGCCGCAACGCCACCCCCGAAGACGCCAACGAGACGATCGGCACGATCCGCTCGATGGTGGCCGGCATCGCCGGGGAGCGCCCGGCGGCTCAGGTCCGCATCCAGTACGGCGGCAGCGTCAAGCCGGGCAACATCGCCGCCATCATGGCCCAGCCCGAGATCGACGGCGCCCTGGTCGGCGGGGCGTCCCTGGAGGCGGACGATTTTGCCCAGATCGTGCGCTGGGCGTGACAGACGGCGCTGTTAGGCTGATGGTTCACGCCCCCGAAGGAGTTATGCGCGCGTGCTGAACATCCTGATCATCGTCGTCCACCTCATGGCCTCCGGCCTGATGATGCTGTTCATCCTCCTGCACGCCGGGCGGGGTGGCGGCCTGTCGGACATGTTCGGTGGCGCCAGCGGAGGGTCGATGGCCGGGTCGACGGTCGTGGAACGCAACCTGGACCGGATCACGGTGGCCACCGCGATCGTCTTCGGTTTCACCACCGTCCTGCTGGCCCTGCGGCTGAAGACCTAGCCCTCCGGATCCCACATGGCTGCAGATTCCGGGGGTCCCCCCCGGACCCCCGGGCCAGCCGAGCCTCCGGAGGGCTCGGAGCCGCCTGAACCGCCCGGCCCGTGGGGCGAGCCGCCCGCCGATCGGGCTCTCGACGAGTCAGGCTTCGAAGACGTCGAAGCCGGTACGGAGCGCTGGACGGCGGTCCAGCCCATTCCCAACTGGCGCAAGCAGTCGCAGCGCGGTCTCCGCAGCCGCTATCCCGTCCTCGGCGTGGCGCTCGTCGTCCTGCTCGCCGCCGGCGGGGCGCTGGCCGTCCTCGCCGCGGTGCGGTCGGGGGGCAAGACGTCGGCGGCCGGGAAGGTCGGCGGCGTGCTGCAGGTCGGCGTCGTCGGCCTCCCCAGCCTCGATCCGGCCGACGCCCGCGACCCCAAGGCCGTGATGGTCGTCGACCAGCTGTTCGACACGTTGGTCCACAACGGCGGAGGCCCGCAGCCCGGCCCCGGGCTGGCCCGGGCCTTCGAAGCCAACCCCGAGCAGACGGCGTTCACGTTCCACCTCGCTCCCGGTGCGCACTTCGACGACGGCAGCCCCGTCAGGGCGGCCGACGTCAAGTTCACGTTGGAGCGCATCGCCCGGAAGGGGTCCGATTCGCCGCTGGTCGCCCCACTGGAGGCGGTGTCCGGCTTCGCCGGCTTCCACACCGCCGGCACCGCCGCCGGGCTGAGCGGCGTCGAGACACCCGACCCGGCCACCGTGGTGGTGCGGCTCGACAAGCCGTTCTCGAGCTTCCCGGCCGTGCTCGGCCATCCCGGCTTCGGCATCGTGCCGAAAGCGGCCGTCGATCGCCTCGGGTCGGGGTTCAAGCAGACCCCCGTCGGGTCGGGGCCGTTCCGCCGGGTTGACTCCTCGGCACCCGGGCGGTTGGCGCTGCGGCGGGTCACCGGTCACGTCCCGCAGTCCCGGGTCGACGGCATCGACTTCGTCGACTTCAAGGACGTCGACGCCGCCTACGCCGCGTTCCGGGCCGGCGCGGTCGACGTCGCTCCGGTGCCGCCCGCCCGGGCCGACGACGCGGCCAAGGACTTCGGGCGCCGCGGCATGAGCCCCTACAACGGGCTGGTCTTCTATGGCATGAACGTCAAGAGCCCGGACCTGGCCGATCCTCGCTTCCGGCAGGCCATCACCCTGGCCATCGACCGCAAGGAGATCGTCGACAAGGTCTACCAAGGGTCGGTGGGGCTGGCCACCGGGCTGGTGGCCGACGGGGTGCCGGGCCGGGCGGCCGACGCCTGCGGGGACCGCTGCCGCCACGATCCCGACCGTTCCCGGGCGCTGCTGGCCGAGACCTTCCCCGACGGGAAGATCCCCGAGGTGGCCATCGACCACGACGACGACCCCACCCAGGCGGCGGTGGCGCAGGTGATCAAGACCGATCTCGACACCGTGGGCATCCCGGCCGTGCTGCGCCCCCACCCGTTCGCCGATTACGGGAAGTTCCTGGTCAGCGGGCAGCAGGAGCTGTTCCGGCTGGGCTGGATCGCCGACTACCCGGGCTCCGACGGGTTTCTCACCCCGCTCTTCTCGTCGACGTCGCCCGACAACCTGACCGGCCTGGCCAGCGCCGAGATCGACCGCACCCTGGCCTCGGCCCGGGCGGAGGCCGATCCGGCCCGGCGGCTCGATCTCTACCTGAAGGCGGAGCAGCTCGTGCTCGACCAGTACGTGGTCGTGCCGGTGGCGCAGCTCCAGAGCCGGATGGTGGCGTCGTCCCGGGTGAAGGGCTTCGCCCTCGACCCGATCGGCACGTTCGACGGAGCCGTCGTGTCGGTGTCGTCCTCGTCGAAGTGACCATCCGGCCCGGGCGGCTCCGAGCCGCCGTCCTGGCCGTCGGGGTGGTCGTGGTGGGGCTCGGATTCACGGTCGGGGCCTGCCTCCGCGACGGGTCGGGCGGCGGTTCCGCCCCCGGCCGCAAGGAGACGTCCACGTCCTCGACGGGGGCGCCGGCCGGGGCCGCGCCCGGCGGAACGCTCCCGGTGGGCACCCTCCGGCTCGGCGTGGCGGAAGAGGCGGCCAGCCTCGACCCCTTCGACCCGAAGTCCCGGACGGCGGCGGGCGAGGGGCTGCTCGGCCAGGTGCTGCCGCAACTGTTCCGGGTCGACCCCGCCGGACGGGAGGTCGGCTGGCTGGCCGACGACGCCTCCGTCAAGGCGGCACCGGACCAGACGTCGGCGACCTTCTCGCTCCGGCCGGGCGCCCACTGGTCCGACAGCGCGCCCATCACGGCCGACGACCTGCGCTTCACCCTCGACACGGTCCGGGGCGGAGCCTGGCCCGGACCGCGGGCCGGCTACGACCGTCTCACCGCCGTGGAGGGGGACGGGCCGTCGGTCACGTTCCGCTTCTCGGGGCCGTTCCCGGGCTGGCGGCGCCTCTTCTCGGGGGCGGACTATGTGCTCCCCGCCCACCGCCTCGCCGGCCGGGATCTGCGGACCGAGTGGAAGCAGGGCCCCGACATCGCCGGCGGTCCGTTCCGGCTCGGGCCGGTGACCGCGGGGCTGTCCGTCCGCCTCGAGCGCAACGACGGGTGGTGGGGCGGACCGGTCAAGGCGCCGGCCATCGAGGTCCTCGTGGTCCCCGACGTGCGGATGATGGAGCAGCTGCTCGGCCGCCGGGAGCTCGATATCGCCTGGCCGCCGGTGACGTCGAATCGGATCGGCCGCTACCGGGCCCTGGCCGGCGTCGAGGTGTCGGTGGCCGAGCCCGGCGGGGCTTTCGAATCGCTGGTGGCCAACACCACGACCGTACCGGTGGCGCGGCGCCTCGCCTACCTCGGCCTGGCCAACCGCGACCGCTTCGTCGACGTCCTCCTCGCTGGCGAGGGCGACCGGGCCGTGTCCCTGGCCGGCCCGGTGGCCGGCCCGGCGGCGGGCGCGGCGACGTGGGCCACCGCGGGGCTCGAATCGACGGCGGCGACGCTCAAGGGCGCCCCGGTGTCGACGCTCGTCGCCGACGACGAGGACGAGCTGAGCCCTCTGGTGGGCCGGGTCCTGCAACAGGGTGTCCAACCCTCCGGTGCGACCCTCGAGCTCAAGTCCGACGAGTCGCCCACGGTCGACGGCACGTGGTTCCCCGACGGCCGCTTCGACCTCGCTCTCGTGCGAACGCTCGCCTGGCCCGAGCCGTGCTGGAGCTGCTGGTTCGCCGACGCCAGCACCGGCCGGGGCAACGTCACCAGGGTGACGGGCCTCACCGCCCTGGCCGCCGCCGCCGACACCGACCCTGCGGCGGTGGCGGCGCTGGAGGCCCGGGTCCGGGCCGAAGGTCTGATGCTCCCGCTATGGCGTCCCCGGGCCGTCCTGGCCGGCCGCGGCGTCGCCGGCCTCGTGGCCAACTCGTGGTCCCCGGGCCCGTTCTGGATGGCCGAGTCCTGGGCTCCGAACGGGCGATAGTATGGTCCCCACGCTCACGAGCGCCTGCGCAAGTGAGCGAAGTTGCGGAAGTGGCGGAATCAGGCAGACGCGCTAGCTTGAGGTGCTAGTGCCCTCAGGGGCGTGGGGGTTCAAATCCCCCCTTCCGCACGTCGGGGAAACAGGAGCCCTCTCGGGGGCTCCTTTCCTTTTTGCACGATCGGGCTGTCCGGCCCGAGCGGATTACCCACAAGGTATGTGGGCAGACCGCTCCAGCTGCCCGTTGAGCTGACCGACGCCGAGGGCGACCACCGCAGCGGCGCCGGCCCACACAACTGCGGCAACGGCGTCGTGTCGGCTTGGGAGCGGGCGAGCCACCAACCGGCCAGCAGAAGAACGGCGAAGACGAGCACTCCGTACTTGGCGTAGGCGATGAACAACGGGTGGGCCCAGCCCGTCCGGGTCGCCAGCCGGTTGATCGCCCGGTACAGAGAGGCGTCCATGCGTCAGCCTTTCTCGCCCGGGCCGGTCGGCAGCGTTCGGTCGCCGAGGAGCCGGGCGAGGACGCGTGGTTCGCCGGCCCACGCCTCCTCCAGGGCCTCCCTTGGGACTCGTCGGGCTGCATAGCGCAGGGCCAACGCCACCACCACGACGTCGTCGAGCGGGCCGATGACCGGGAGGAACTCGGGGATGAGGTCAATGGGCGAAAGGACCCACAGACCAGCGAATGCCACGGCCAGCTTGGCTCGCCGGGGGACGCGAGGGTCGCGGCGGAGACGTCGGATGGTGATCGCACAGGCAGGCAGGAACGAGGCCAGGTCCTTGAGCATGCCCGGTGGGAGCCGGCGGGCCAGCAGCCGGAGGATCAGCCACGATGCCGCCAGCAGGACCACGCCGGTGGCCGCTAGACGGAGGAACGTCACAGCGTCGAGTGTAAGGACCTGCGCCGCACCGGCGCGATCCAGTTGGCCGCGGCCGTGTGGGCCTGCGAGACATCTTCGGCGCCCGGTCGGCGCCGGCCGCCGAACGGCGACTCAAGGACTGTGAGGCCAAGCTCGACGACTACACCGAGCGGGTTTTCAACGCCCTCCACGCCACCTGAGCCTTGTCAGTGCCAGGTGACCGCCGGCTGGGCCGGCCGGGTGGAGACCGCGAGACCGCCGGGGACCTCACAGAGTGAGCCCTACGATCGTTGGCCAGTCATGGATACGATGCCGTCTTCCGCCCGAAGCCGCATGCGGAGCAGCCGGCTCGGGGGCGTGCCGACGGTGCTCCCCCCGGCGGCGGCCGAGGCGGCGGGCCAGCTCAGATTCGGCTTGGGGCCCGACGAGGGTGACCCGGATCGCCACCGGCCGGTGGCGGAGCGACTGGCTCGGCCGCTGCCCGATGTCATCCACATCGGCGGCTGGCTGACGTCGGGCGAGCAGCGGGGGCTCGTGGAGCAGTTCCGGGAGTGGGCCCGGCCGCCGGCGGGGCTGCGGCACCCCCGGATGCCGACCGGCCACCTGATGAGCGTGCAGTCGGTCTGTCTCGGATGGCACTGGCAGCCCTACGCCTACTCCCGCACAGCCGACGACACCGACGGCGCCCCGGTGAAGCCCATGCCTCCGGAGCTCGTGGCGCCGGCCCGGCGGGCGATCGAGGACAGCGGGCTGTCGAGCGGACGGGCGGCCAGGTACGAGCCCGACGCGGCCATCGTCAACTTCTACGCCCCCGGGGCGAAACTGGGGTTGCACCAGGACGGGGAGGAGCCGTCCGACGCCCCGGTCGTGACCATCAGCCTC
>JAUZEX010000010.1 GCA_030838815.1 Actinomycetota bacterium | reverse complement strand
AACGACAACGTCGGTGGTGGCGGCGACGGGCAGCGGATCGCCCGGACCGGCGTCCAATCCGATCGCCCTGAAGACCCTGCTGGGCAAGGCCCTTCCCGCCGGCTGGGCGCCGCACCGGGCCCGCGTCGAGGCGACCTCGGCCCCCGCGGTACCGACGAACACGGACCGCGACACCAGTACCGGGCGGCCGAGCCCACTGCGGGACGCGGCCGCGGCCGCCCGGTCAAGCGACCGTCCGTCGTTGCCCCGGCCGGTGCGGGCCACGTCGGACCCGGGGCCCTTGCGCGGGCTGGTTCCCGCCCCCGCCGGTGCCGCGGAGCGACCCGGGCGGTCCCCCCACCCGCTGCGGTCACTGGTCGCCGACCCGACGCCCCTACCGACCGACCCGTCCCCGACGGACCCGTTTTCGGCCAACCCGTTCCCGGCGACACCGGTCCCGGGTGGATCCGGGACGGCCCCCGAGACGCCGGCGGACGCCGTTGCCGCACCTTCCGGTGTCGGTCCCGGCTCCCGGCCCCAGGTGCGGGACGCCGTTGCAGTGGTGAAGGACCCGGCGGTGGCTACAGTCGCCGGCGATGAGCCAGATCTCCTTCGACGCCGCGACGGCTAAGAGCCTCGAAAAGGCGTACCACAAGCGGGACATGATCCGGCGTCGACGTTACGTGCGGGAGGCGCTGGGCGCCGCGCCGGGCGAGCGGATCCTCGACGTGGGCTGCGGGCCGGGGTTCTACGTGCGTGAGCTGCTCGACGAGGTGGGCGAGCAGGGCTCCATCGTGGCCGTCGACGCCAGCCCCGACATGCTGGCGCTGGCCCGCCGGCGCGCCGAGGGGCACGGCAACGTCACCTTCCTGGACGGCACTGCCACCGCCCTTCCCGTCGATGACGGTGACTTTGACGCCGCGGTGTGCGTGCAGGTGATGGAGTACGTCGCCGAACCCGTTGCGGCGCTGGCCGAGATCCATCGGGCGCTGCGCCCGGGCGGGAGGGTGCTGATCTGGGACGTCGACTGGGCCACCGTGTGGTGGCACAGCGACGATGCCGACCGGATGCGCCGCGTGCTGACGGCCTGGGACGAGCATCTCGTGCACCCGTCACTGCCCCGCACGCTCGGCGCCCAGCTGCGGGCCGCCGGCTTCACCGACGTGGCCGTCGCCGGCCACAGCTTCGCCACCGTCGACTACGACGACGAAACGTTCGCCATGGCCATGCTCGGAATGGTGGCCGACTTCGTCCCCGGCCGCGGCGGTGTGACCGGGGACGAAGTGGCGGCCTGGACAGCGGAGCAGCGCGACCTGGCCGAACAGGGCCGGTTCTTCTTCGAAGGAACCCAGTTCTGTTTCACGGCCATGAAGCTCGCCTGAAGCAGCGAGATCAGGTCAGCGGCGCGCTCCGATACGGCGGGAGCAGACCGGCCACTGGCCCCAGCCGCTGCGGGCCTGGAGCCGGCGGGCGGCCTCGTCCTGCATCTCCGGCGGGGCCTGGTGGGGCAGGCCGGGGAAGCCGAGGGTGCGCCAGGTCCGGGGGTGGAACTGGTAAGCGCCGTAGAAACCGTTGCCGGTGTTGGTGCTGTATTGGCCGCCGGACTCGCAGGTCCGGAGCCGGGCCCACACGTCGCCGACGTCGGCCAGCACCCTGACCGCCGAACGCGACGCCCGGAACCGGTACTGCCGGTACGCACGGTGGACGGCCGGACGCCGGGAGAGCGTGGTCGCTCCGGCCGGAACCGCGGAGAGATCGCTGCTGAGCAGCGCGGTCGCCACCAGCACAGCGGCGGCCAATAGGAAAACCCGTTGAAGCAGGTTGCGCATCTTGCGCCTCCTTGAAGTCACGGAAACCCGGAGGGCTTCAGGTGTGGCCTGGAATGCGGGCAACCGTCAGTTGCATGCACGGATGCAGACGACAGCCCACGGCGTGATCGATAGGCAGCTCCTTTCGCCCGCGCGTCAACGCGGTCCGGAAAGTTGGGGGTTCGCCACCAGCCGCGTTTGGGGCGGGGCGGACAGTGGGAAGAAGGTTAACCAGCGGCAACGACCTTCCCGCAAATTGTGCGCGCCCAGCGCGGTCTGGCTGTCCCGGGGCGTGTTCGCAATTGCCCGTCGTGCGGGACGGCGTTAGCGTCTCGGGCTTCGCCGTGAAGTCACGACTCCTTGCCCCCTGGCTGATTCTGTTCGCCTGCCTCACCGCCGCGGTAACCCCGGCCTTGGCTCGAGAAGGTGGCGATCCCGGCGCGCCCGACCGGGGCGACCTCCAGCGGACCGCCAAGGACTCCACGGCCCGCTATCTCAAAGCCAAAGCGGAGGTCGACCGGCTGGCCGCCGAAGTGGCCCGGATCGAGCAGCGCCTCGCCGGCGTGGAGCACCAACAGGCCGGCATGCGAGCGCTGGCGACCCGGGGCGCGGTGGCCCTCTACATGCACGACTCCACCGTGGACTGGCTGTCGGGCTTCGGCGACGGCGGGGAGGGGGCCCTGGAGTCCGGTCGACGGGCCAAGCTGATCGGCGGCGTGAACGAACTTGCCGGGGCTGCCGTTCGCGACCTGGCCGACTCGGCCCGCCAGATCGACGAGGACCGCCGCCGCCTGAAGGACCGGCGCCACGACCAGGAGGTGGCCCTCGGCCAGCTCAACAGCGAGCGTCAACTCGCCTCAGGGCGCTTCTCGGCCTTCGAGGCAACCGAACGCGACCAGCAGCGCCAGGCCGATGCCGACCGCCGCAAGGCGGAAGCGGATCGCCGCCGGGCTGAGGTCGCGGCCCGGAAACCGGTCCAACGGGCGAGCCGGTCCGATTCCCCGCCGCTGGACCGCCTCGCCACACCCCTCGGTTTCGTCTGCCCACTCAACGGCCCGTTCAAGTGGGGTGACCTCTGGGGCGCGGGGCGGGGGCATAAGGGAGTGGACATGCTGGCTGCCCGGGGCGCAGAGAACGTCGCCGTCGTGCCCGGCACGTTCGAGACCCGCTTCTGGGGCGGCGGCGGTCTGACACTCTTCTTGATGGGCGACGACGGCAACAGCTACGTCTACATGCACCTGTTGCGCGTCGTGGGCGAGCCCCGCCACG
>JAUZEX010000864.1 GCA_030838815.1 Actinomycetota bacterium | reverse complement strand
GCTCACCCGCGACCTGTTCCTCGTCTCCGGCTGGAAGAACCTGCGGGCCCTCGGCCGGGCGGCGGCCACGAGCGAGCCGGGCCCCGGCCGGACCGAGGCCCGCCAGGTCGTCGCCGTCCAGGTCGTGCTGTTCGCCGCGGCCGTCGCCTGGGGCCGGCCGCTGCTCTACCCGGTGTGCTGGCTCGGCTCCTGGATGAGCCTGTGGAAGTTCTCCAACCGCCTGCGGGCCATCGCCGAGCACGGCGGGATGGCCCGCAGCGACGACCGGCGGCTCACCACCCACCACGTCCGCCAGCGGCCCCTGGCCCGGTTGCTCATGGTCCCGTACAACACCGGGTGGCACCTCGCCCACCACGTCGACATCGGAGTCCCGTTCCGGAACCTCCCGGCGTTCCATGCCGAGCTGGTCCGCTCCGGCTGGCTGGTGCCCGACCTCGAGTATCCGAACTACCGGGCGCTGTGGCGCCGCCTCGCCTCGGGCGAACCCCGGGCGCGTGTCCGGACGGTCTCCATCGGTTCGGGCAGCAGCTTCCTGCCTGGGTAAATCTCAGGGGACGCCCGGTACGATCGGCGGCCATGTATCCCGGACACTGGGCCCAGGTCACACCCGACAAGCCGGCCGTCGTGATGGCCGGCACGGACGACGTCGTCACGTTCGCCGAGCTCGACGAGCGCTCGACCCGGCTGGCCCGGCTGTGGCACGACGCCGGGCTCCGCCCCGGCGACGGGGTGGCGCTCTTCATGGAGAACCAGGCCCGCTTCCTGGAGGTGGTCTGGGCCGCCATGCGGTCGGGCCTGCGGATCTCCCCGGTCAACCGGTACCTGACCGCGCCCGAAGCGGCCTACATCGTCAACGACTGCGATGCACGGGCCATCGTGACGTCCACGGCGCTGGCCGCGGTGGCGGCCGAGCTCGCCGACCAGATCCCGGGCTGCAAGCTGCGCCTCTCGGTCGACGGCCTGGTCGACGGCTACGACTCGTATGAGGACGCCCTCGTCGGCGTGTCGGCCGACCCCCTCGACGACGAGCCGCTCGGGCAGCTGATGCTCTACAGCTCCGGGACGACGGGGCGCCCCAAGGGCGTCGTTCGCCCCCAGCCGGCCCGGAAGGTCAACGAGGGCCTCGGCGCGGTGTCAGGGCTCGGGGCCATGTTCGGCATGAACGCCGACACCGTGTACCTCTCCCCTGCCCCGATCTACCACGCTGCGCCGCTCGGGTTCTGCATGGGTGCCACCGGCCTCGGCGGCACGGTGGTCCTCATGGCCCACTTCGACCCCCTCGACGCCCTGGCCGCCCTGGAGCGCCACCGCTGCACCCACAGCCAGTGGGTGCCGACGATGTTCTCCCGGTTGCTGAAGTTGCCCGAGGAGGACCGCACCCGCTTCGACCTGTCGGCCCATCGGGTGGCCATCCACGCCGCCGCCCCCTGCCCCCGGCCGGTCAAGGAGGCCATGTTCGAATGGTGGGGGCCGATCATCCACGAGTACTACGGCGGCTCCGAGCTCAACGGGCTGACCGTCGTCGGCCCGCAGGACTGGCTGGCCCACCCCGGCACCGTCGGGCGGGCGGTGCTCGGCACGCTCCACATCTGCGACGAGGACGGGAACGAGCTGGCGGCCGGCGAGCCGGGCCTCGTGTACTTCGAACAGGAGGTGGCGCCGTTCCACTACCACAAGGATGAGGAGCAGACGAGGTCGTCGCGTCACCCGGCCCATGCGAACTGGACGGCGCTGGGCGACGTCGGCTTCGTCGATGAGGACGGGTTCCTGTTCCTCACCGACCGGGCCACGTTCATGATCATCTCCGGCGGCGTGAACATCTATCCCCGGGAGATCGAGGACGTCCTCGTCATGCATCCCCTCGTCGACGACGTCGCGGTCATCGGGGTTCCGAACCCCGATATGGGAGAAGAGGTGAAGGCACTGGTGCAGCTGGTGCAGGGCGTTGACGGCACGCCGGAGCTGGCCGACGAGCTCATCGCCTTCGCCCGGGAGCGGCTGACCCACTACAAGTGTCCGAAGTCGGTCGATTTCGACCCGGCGCTGCCCCGCCTACCGACGGGCAAGCTGTACAAGCGGGTCCTCCGCGACCGCTATTGGGGCGAAAGGTCCAACCGCCTTACTTAATTTTCGATCATATGAAGAGCGGCGATTTCGGCAGGAGCGGGGCGCTGTTCGCAGAACTCTCTCTGCGTTCACACTGAGTTTCGGCTGGGGCGGCCGGGACGTAATTCCCCCCGGAGACAACGATGCCAACCCAGCCGACAACTCGCGCCCGGCCGCGCCACCCGTGGATGCTGGCCGCCCTGGCGGCCCTCCTCGCCGCCGGTACCCTCGCCCCCGCCGCCACGGCCGGCAGCCGGCGCAAGCCGGGCGGCTCCGGCGCCGCCGGCGGTCCCGTCGTCCCGCCGAAGCAGGGCACAACGTGGGTCGGCACGTACCAGGAGGCGAGCGGCCCGCAGCTCGTGAAGCAGAACCGGGTCCTCGATCTCGAGCAGTCCATCGGTCGCACGGAGGACGTCGACCACATCTACGAGGGCTGGGGCGCCCAGTTCCCCGGCTGGCGGGAGGACTGGGACCACGC
The DNA here is from genome assembly GCA_030838815.1 of Actinomycetota bacterium. Lineage (GTDB taxonomy): Bacteria > Actinomycetota > Acidimicrobiia > IMCC26256 > BP-133 > BP-133. The sequence continues at coordinate 27 of JAUZEX010000864.1, read as the reverse complement.
CAACGGTCGCGTCCCGTTCGTGTCGTG
>JAUZEX010000822.1 GCA_030838815.1 Actinomycetota bacterium | reverse complement strand
CAGGGCCATCTTGTCGGCCCGGACGGCCCGGGCCAGGGGGTGGCGGGCCACCGCCGCCACGAGGTCCGCCCGGCCGGCGATCACCCCGGCCTGGGGGCCGCCGAGCAGCTTGTCGCCGGAGAACATCACCAGGGCCGCCCCGGCGGCCAGGCACTGGCGGGCGCCGGGCTCGTCCCGCAGCCAGGACGGTCGCTCGGCCAGCCAGGGGGTCGTCTCGTCGAGGAGGCCGGAGCCGATGTCGACGACCACCGGCGGCCCGAGGCCGGCCAACTCGGCCACCGGCGCCGACTCCACGAACCCGATCATGCGGTAGTTCGAGGCGTGGACCCCCAAGATCAGGGCCGTGTCGGCCGAGAGTGCCCGCTCGTAGTCGGCCCGCCGGGTGCGGTTGGTCGTTCCCACCTCCACGAGCCGGGCGCCCGACTCGGCCATCACGTCGGGCACCCGGAAGCCGCCGCCGATCTCGACCAGCTCCCCCCGGGAGACAATGACCTCCCGGCCCCGCGCCAGCGCCGCCAGCACCAGCAGGACGGCGGCGGCGTTGTTGTTGACCACCAGCGCCGCCTCGGCGCCGCAGGCCTGGGCCAGCAGCGCTCCGGCGTGCTCCTGGCGCGACCCCCGTGTCCCGCGGTCGAGGCGGAATTCCAGGTTGGAGTAGCCGGCTGCCACCTCGGCCACGGCGGCCAGCGGTGCCGAGCCGAGCGGCGCCCGTCCGAGATTGGTGTGGACGATGACGCCGGTGGCGTTCACCACCGGCTGGAGCAGCGACCGCCCGATCTCCAGAGCACGCCGCGACGCGTCGGCCAGCACCGAGTCCTCGGTCACGGTCTCTCCCGCCTCCAGCCGGACCCGGGCGTCGTCGACCACCGATCGGGCGACCCCGACCGCCAAGCCGTGGGGAAGGGCACCCAACGCGGCGAGGACCTTCGTCACGGAGGGCAGCGCGCGCCGGGAATCCACAGCGGCCAGCGTAGGCTTTCGAGCCATGAGCCCCAGTCTCCCCCGGCCTCGTCTGCCGCGGCCGCGCACGTTCTTCAAGTGGTTGGCGATCTCCCTGGCGGCGATCCTGATCGTGCCCCCGGCCACCGCCGGCGTGGCGCTCGCCACCTATCTCTTCATGCCGCTGCCGGCCTCGCTCCCGCAGGAGAAGCCCCAGGCCGACTCGCGGGTCAGCACCGTCTACGCCGTCGACGGAACTCCCATCGGCGAGTTCAGGGAGGCCGAGTCGCGGGTCGTCATTCCCGCCGACCAGATCCCCAAGACGATCAAGATCTCCGTCGTCGCCTCGGAGGACCACGAGTTCTACAACCACGCAGGGGTCGACTGGCGGGGCATCGTGCGGGCCTTCTGGGCCGACGTCCAGAAGCGGCAGTTGAAGCAGGGTGGCTCCACGATCACCCAGCAGCTGGCCAAGAACCTCTACACCGACGGGAGCCGCACGATCACCCGGAAGGCCAAGGAGGCCCTGATCGCGGCCCAGATCGAGCGGTCGCTGAGCAAGGACGAGATCCTGGCCAAGTACCTGAACACCGTGTACATGGGCGATTCGGTGTTCGGCGTCCAGGCCGCGGCCCAGTCCTACTTCAAGAAGGACGCCAAGGACCTCACATTGTCGGAGTCGGCGCTGCTGGCCGGCGTGCTGCCCGCCCCCAGCCTCTACTCGCCCCGGAGCCACCCCCAGGCGGCCGAGAACCGGCGCAACGAGGTGCTCGACCGGGTCCAGCGCTACGGGCTGGCGTCGCCCGACGAGGTGGCCAAGGCCCGCGCCACCAAGCCCAAGGTCTATCCCCCGCCGGGGGTCGTGGGCCGCTACCCGTACTTCCTCGACTACCTCCGGATCTACCTGACGGAGGTCAAGAAGTACGACCCCGAGCTGATCTACCGCGGCGGCCTGCGGATCGACACGACCCTCGACCCCCACCTCGAGGAGACGGCCCAGAGCATCCTGAAGAAGACGCTGCCCAACCCCAAGGATCCGGAGGCGGCGCTGGTGTCGGTCGAGCCGCAGACGGGCTATGTCCGCACGCTCGTGGGTGGCACGGACTGGAACGAGTCGAAGGTCAACCTGGCGCTGGGCAAGCTCGGCGGCGGATCGGGCCGCCAGGCCGGCTCGTCGTTCAAGCCGTTCGTGCTGGCCCGGGCGTTCGAGGCCGGCGTTTCGCCCAACAAGACCTACTCGGCGCCGTCGTGCATCACACCCCGGGGCTTCACGGCCCAGGTCTGTAACTACGAGGGCGGCGGGTACGGCTCGGCCAACCTGGCCACGGCCATCATGAAGTCGATCAACACCGTGTTCGTGCAGCTGATCGTCGACGTCGGCATCAAGCAGACGGCGGAGCTGGCCCACCGGCTCGGCATCACCAGCATCGACCTGTCCAAGCCGGTGTACGGCGGTATCGCCATCGGCACCCAGGAGGTGTCGCCGCTCGACATGTCGTCGGCCTTCGGCGTGTTCGCCGGGCGGGGCCTGCGGGCCGAGCCGACGCCCGTCCTCAAGATCACCCAGCGGGACGGCACCGTGCTGGAGGACAACACGACGCAGGACCGCACCACCCGGGTGATGGAGGAGCCGGTGGCCGACAACGTCACCAAGCTCCTGACCGGCGTGATCCAGCACGGCACCGGCCGTGCGGCCGACATCGGCCGGCCGGCGGCGGGCAAGACGGGGACGTCGGAGAACTACGAGAACGCCTGGTTCGTCGGCTACACGCCGACCCTCTCCACTGCGGTGTGGATGGGCTACAAGGAGGGCAACATCCCGCTCCGGGGCATCCACGGCGTCGGCGCGGTCGTCGGCGGCACCTGGCCGGCCCGCATGTGGCACGACTTCATGACCGAGGCCATGAAGGGCGTGCCGGCCACGGAGTTCACCCAGCCGGCGCCGATCGAGTCCCTGGCGGACCGGGCCAAGCGGGAGCAGCGGGGCGGATTCGACATCGGCGGGCGGACCGACGCTCCCGGCCTCCCCGGCGGCGGGAACTACTTCCCTGCCGCACCGCTGCCGTCGGCCAACGAGCCGACCACCACCACGACGGAGGCCCCGTCCACGACGACGTCGACGGTGCCGGCGTCCACCACGACCACGCAGCCGCCGGCGTCGTCGACCACCACCACGACATTCCGGTTCGGCACCCGCCCTTCGTCATCGACGACGTCGACGACCCGCGGGCCCTTCGGGCGGAATTAGCCGGGGAGGACTAGCGCCGCTCGCCGGCCCCGCCGGCGTCGGTCGCCCCGCCCGGGCACTTGAGGACCTTCTCGCACGCCGCCCGGATGTAGGGGGCGAACGTCACCCGGTCGGAGGTGAACCCGAGCGGCATGTAGCCCGGCGTCCCCACCCCGAGGACCTCGCCCTTGGAGTTGAGGATCGGACCGCCGGCGAAGGGGCCGGTGACGGCGGCATCGTGCTCGATTCCCGACGCCGAGACGTCGGCCACGAACCCCTGGGTGATCGAGCCGCCGGCCCCACCGACCCCGGCGACGTCGAAGATCCGCTCGCCGTACTGCGGCGTCTCATCCGCCGCCGCCCACTTCACCCGGGGCAGGCTGCCCTTGTTGACGATGAGGAGGGCGAGGTCGCGCTCCTCGTGCCATGTCCAGAGGGTGGCGTCGATGCGCTCGTCGCCCTTGCGGAGCGAGATGCCGGGGCCGGGTTTCCGGGTCGACGCCTTCACCACCGACAGCGAGGTGACCAGGTACGACCGCTCCGCGTCGGAGGTGACCACGAACGCCGAACCGACCTGGGGCTGGCCGAACTCGTTCTGGGTCTCGACGAGGTACACCGAATCCTTCACCTTGTCGACCAGCGACTTGAGCGTGGCGCCGGAGGCCCGCAGTTCCTTGATCGGTTCGATCTCCTTGCGGACCTCGGCCTTGGCGGCTTCCTTCTCCTTGTCGATGTCGTCGATGGCCTTCTTGTACCGGTCCTCGAAGCCACCGACGAAGGAGTCGACCTTCTTCTCGACCTTGTCCGTCTTGTACTGGTAGTAGGCGTAGAGCACGGTGCCGCCGAAGGCGAAGCCGATGGCGGCGGCCAGCATCAACACCACGACGCCCACGATGCTCTTCGGCAGGACACGCTGCCCGAAGCGCGCCCCGCCCGGAAGGTCCCTTCCGCGCCGTTGTCGCCGGCCCGCCTTGGGTGCCGCAGCAGGCCTTTCCTCGGGTGCCTCGGTGCGCATGGGGAAGATCGTAAGCGACCCGGGCCCCCGGCGGTCGCACCCGCCTGAGAGCCCGGCACCGTGCCCCACCTAGAATGTCGAGGTCATGAATGAACCGGCGTCGCAAGTGGAGGTGCAGCCCGCCGCCACCGTGATGCTGGTGCGCGGCGCCGACGGGCGGCCGGACGGGCCGCTCGAGGTGCTCATGCTGCGCCGGCACCCCGAATCGGTGTTCGCCGCCGACGCCTGGGTCTTCCCCGGCGGACGGGTCGACGAGGGCGACGGGACGGCGGCGCCGATCGGCCTCGGCCCGTCCGACGCCGACGCCAGCGCCGCCCTCGGCCTCCCCTCCGGGGGGCGGGCGTACTGGGTGGCCGCCGCCCGGGAGTGCTTCGAGGAGGCGGGGATCCTTCTCGCCCGCCACCGCGACAGCGGCGCCTGGCTGGACCCGTCGGGCCGCTGGAACGCCGCCCGGCTGGCCCGCTACCGGCGCGACGTCCACGCCGGCGTGATCTCCCTCGGGGCCGTCCTGGAGGCGGAAGGGCTGGTCCTCGACCTGTCCGGCGTCCACTACGTCTCCCACTGGATCACCCCGCCGGGGCGGACGGCCCGCCGCTTTGACACCCGGTTCTTCGTGGCCGAGGTGCCACCCGACCAGGTCGCCTCCCACGACGCCACGGAGACGGTCGAATCCGTCTGGACGGGCCCGGCCGAGGCCCTCGCCCGCGGCGCCGCGGGCGACATCACGCTCCTGATCCCGACCATCGCCAACCTGGAGGCCCTGGCCCGGTTCTCCTCCGTCGCCGACCTGGTGGCGGCCGCCCGGGCCATCGGCTCCGTCCCGGTGGCGGCGCCCCGCTTCCGGGGTGACCCCTCCGTGCCGGCCGGGGTGCTCGCCCCGGTCGCCCCCGCCGCCCCCGGAAAGCCGACCGGTGTTTCCCTCGACTCAGGCCCGGAGTCCGCATGCCCGACATGACGCCCGGCGTGGCCAGCGCCCTCTCGCCCCTCGTCCGCCGGATCGTCGCCCCCAATCCCGGTCTCATGACGGGCCCCGGCACGAATACCTACCTCGTCGGCATCGATGAGGTGGCCGTCATCGACCCCGGCCCCGACGACGCCGGCCACATCGAGGCCATCGTCGGGGCGTCGATGCGGGAGCGGATCCGGTGGATCCTCGTGACCCACCACCACATCGACCATTCGGCCGGCGTGGCCCGCCTGAAACGGGCCACCGACGCCGAGATCGTGGCCTTCGGCCCGCCGAAATCCGCCGCCAAATCTGAGGCTGGGGCCGAATGGGCGCCCGACCGCAAGGCGCAGGACGGCGAGGTCATCGAGGGCACCGAATGGGGTCTCGAGGTGCTGCACACCCCGGGCCACGCCTCCGACCACCTCTGCTTCTTCCTGGAGGAGGAGCGGGTCCTCTTCACCGGCGACACCGTCCTGTCGGGCACGACGGCCGTCATCAACCCGCCCGACGGTGACATGGCCGCCTACCTCCAGTCGCTGGAGCGGCTCCGCAAGCGGCGCCTGACCCGCCTCTGCCCCGGGCACGGCGACGTCCTCGACGAGCCGAAGGCCATCCTGGCCGACTACGTCGCCCACCGGATCGAACGGGAGAACCAGATCCTCGAGGCGCTGACGGCCGGGCCGTCGAAGGTCACCGACCTGGTGGCCAAGATCTACGTCGACACGCCGGAAGCGCTCCATGACATGGCGGGCCGGTCCGTCCTCGCCCATCTGCAGAAGCTGAAGGCCGAGGGACGGGTGTCGGGCCGCGACGTCAACTCCGTGTGGAAGGTGGCCTGAGATCGCCGAGCGCACCGGGAAGCGGATGCTCGCCCTGGCGGAGTCGGCCGACCTGCTCCGCTTGCCCGTCGAGGCCGTCCGGGCCCTGGCCGCCGCCGGCTACCTCAAGGTCAGCGGCGACGACGGGACCCGGCCGTTCTTCTCCGTCTCCGACCTGAAGGGGTTCCTGGCCCGCAACGCCGACGGCGGTTCGGCCCTCCTCGTCCCCGACGACGCCGACCCCACCGAGCTGCTCGAGGCGCTCGAGGGACGCAGCACCGAGATGGCCCGCCGGGCGCTCGACATCTTCAGCCACGCCACCCCCGAGACGGCGATCTGGACGGCCGAGGAGCAGCAGCGCTTCATCGACCAGTCCGCGGCCCGGTTCGAGGCGATCCTGGCCGTGACCAGGGCCGGCCAGGCGGTCGACGAGGGTCTCGTCGACGATCTCCGGGACGTCGGCGCCTCGGCCGCCTGGGCCGGCAGCCCGCTGCCGGAGCTGCTGGTGGTGCTACGGATCTCGCGGGATCTGGTGGTCCGGACATCGGTCGAGATCGCCGAGGCCCGGGGACGGGGGTCGAGCCAGGCCCTGGCGCTCCTGCTGACACGGGTGCTGCCGGCCATGGACCGCCTCACGGACGCCCTGGCCCAGGGCTACTGGGCCGCGGTCCTCGGCCGGGAGGAGACCGACCGGGCCCGCTACGAGCACCTCGTGGAGCAAGCGTCGGACGGGATCTACGAGCTCGACGTCACCGGCCGGCTGTCCTACGCCAATCCGTCGCTGTCGGCCATGGTCGGCCAGTCGGCGATGGAGCTGGAGGGCGCCCGCCTGGAGCACATCTTCCAGGCGCTGGGAGATCAGTCCGCCGATGCCCTGGCCCGGCTCGACGCCGAGGGCGAGGCCGACGTCACCTTCGAAGCCCTGCGGGCCGACGGCGTCCGGCGGGAGTTCCACGTCGTCACCTTCCCCCGCCTGGCCGACGGCGCGATCGTCGGCTACCAGGGCGTCGTCCGCGACGTGACCGCCCTCCGGGAAGCGGAACGGGCCCGGCACGAGTTCCTGGCCATGGTCACCCAGGACCTGCGCTCGCCGATCACCACCATCCTGGGTCTCGGCGTCACGCTGGAGGCCTACGCCGAGGAGCTCTCCACCGAACGCATCCGGCGGACGGGCGCCTCCATCCGCCGCCAGGCGGAGCGGATCAGCCGGGTGGCCGACGACCTCTACGAGGTCTCCCGGCTGGAGAGCCACTCCCTGCGGCTGACGCTGCGGCCGACCGACGTGGCGGGGGCCGTCGACGCCGCGCTGAGCGCGCTGGAGGACCCGTCCGGCGTGGAGGTCGAGGTTCCGGACGGGCTCGAGGTGCTGGCCGATGCCCGCCGGCTGGAGCTGATCGTGGCCGGCCTGGTGGAGAACGCCCTCACCCACGGCGCCCCGCCGGTGATCGTCGAGGCGTGGGACGAGCCCGGCGGAGTCGACCTGGTCGTGACCGACGCCGGGCCCGGCGTGCCGCCCGCCGCCGTGCCTTCGCTGTTCACCCGCCCGGGTTCGGGAATCGGCCTCTACCTGGCCCGCGGTCTGGCCGAGGCGATGGGCGGCCGGGTGGCCTACGAGCCCGGCCCGGGCGGCCGGGGGTCGACCTTCCGGGTGCATCTGCGCCGCCCGCCCGTCCGCTGAGCCGACCGCGGACGCGACCGCCCCTGGGGAGGACTACCTTTCGCGTTCATGGGACTCATGAAGCGGTTCTCCGAAGTCATGAAGGCCAAGACCTCCAAGATGCTCGACAAGGCCGAGGATCCGCGCGAGACCCTCGACTACAGCTACGAGAAGCAGCTGGAGATGGTCCAGAAGGTGCGGCGGGGCCTGGCCGACGTGGCGACCTCCCGCAAGCGCCTCGAGCTGCAGCAGACGCAGATCAAGGCCTCGGCCGACAAGCTGGAACAGCAGGCCCGCACGGCCGTCGGCGTCGGCAAGGAGGACCTCGCCCGCGAGGCCCTCAACCGGCGGGCCGGGCTGCAGTCGCAGCTGGACAGCCTCGACACCCAGCGGGCCCAGCTCCAGGCCGAGGAGGACAAGCTGACCCTCGCCCTCCAGCGGCTCCAGACGAAGGTCGAGGCGTTCCGGACCAAGAAGGAGACGATCAAGGCCACCTATACGGCCGCCGAGGCGACGAGCAAGATCGGTGAGGCGGTGTCGGGGATCTCCGAGGAGATGGGCGACGTCGGCCTGGCCATCCAGCGGGCGGAGGACAAGACGGCCACCATGCAGGCCCGGGCGGGGGCGGTCGACGAGCTGATCGCCTCGGGCGCCCTCGACGACGTGACCTCCGAACCCGGCGGCGACATCCAGCGCCAGCTCGACGCCCTGTCGGCCGGCTCGTCGGTCGACACCGAACTGGCCAAGATGAAGGCCGAGCTCGGTGCCGGAGCCCCGGCCCCGAAGGAGATCAGCGCCGCTGACTCACCAGCCGGGCAGCCGGCCGGAGGGGAGTCCAAGTGATCCTGCGCATCCTGGGCGAGGGCCAGCTGGAGGTCTCCGAGGAGGCCCTGGTGGAGCTGAACCAGCTCGACGACCAGCTCATCAACGCGGTCGAGAAGGGCGACGAGGGCCTGTTCCACAGTGCCCTGGCCAACCTCGTCGACAAGGTGCGGGCGGTCGGCACGCCGGTGGCCGACGACCATCTCGGCCCGTCGGAGTTGATCCTGCCGGGAGCCGACGCCACCCTCGACGAGGTGCGCAAGTTGCTGCACGACGACGGTCTGATCCCCGGGTGAGGTCCCCGTGAGCACCGGGCGGGGCTATCCCCGCGACCCTGGTCTGGCCGCCCGGATGACGTTCGTGATGTTCCTCCTCGGCCTGCTCTACGTGGCGGTGATGGCCGCGCTCATTGCCGCCGGCGTCAATTTTGCCTTCGTGTTCGTCCTGGCGGGCGGGCTGCTCTTCGCCCAGTACTACTTCTCGTCGAAGATCGCTCTCTTCTCCATGAACGCCCACGAGGTGACGCCCGCCGAGGCGCCTCAGCTCCACGGCATCGTCGACCGGCTCTGTGCCCTGGCCGACATGCCGAAACCACGGGTGGCCATCGCCGAGAGCGACGTTCCCAACGCCTTCGCCACCGGGCGGAGCCCATCCGATGCAGTCGTGTGCGCCACGACCGGCATCCTGCGCCGTCTCGAGCCGGCCGAGCTCGAGGCGGTGCTGGCCCACGAGCTGTCCCATGTGGCCCACCGGGACGTGGCGGTGATGACCGTCGCCGGCTTCCTCGGCGTGGCCGCCGGGTTCATCACCCGTTCGATGTTCTGGTTCGGCGGGGGCATCGGCATGGGTGGAGGGCGCGACAACGATGAGGACAACGGTACGGCCCAGTGGCTCGTCATCATGCTGGTGTCGATCCTCGTCTACGCCATCTCGTTCCTGCTCACCCGCGCCCTGTCGCGCTACCGGGAGCTGTCCGCCGACCGGGGTGCGGCGATCATCACCGGCGCGCCGGCCACGCTGGCGTCGGCGCTGGTCAAGGTGACGGGCGCCATGGGCCAGATCCCGACCCGGGACCTGCGGGCGGCCGAGCCCTTTAACGCGTTCTTCTTCACTCCCGCCGCGGCGCCGGGGTTCTCGATCTCGTCGCTGTTCTCCACCCATCCGACGCTGGAGCAGCGCCTCGCCCAGCTGGCCGAGCTGGAGCGGACCATGGGGCACCAGGGCGGCGCCCTGTGAGGTGGCGGCTGTGAAGTGGGTTGACACGATCCTGGGGCGGACGAAACCGAAGCCGGCCAACCTCGACGCCCTCTTCGCCGTTCCGGGGGCGGCCATCACGCTCGAAGCGTCGATGGGCCTGAAGTCGGCGGGGGCGGCGGCGGTCTGCTTCAAGCCGGCCTCGGGCTATGACTTCGCGTCCGCTTGCAACGAGATCGGCGAGCTGCTGGCGCTGTCCGGGAAAGACACCGGCTCGACCGTCAGCCAGAGCGAGGATTCCTACGGCTACCACTGGATCGTGGTCCACGACGACGACATGAGCGACCTCGTGACCACCGTCCACATGGTCAACGCGTCGCTGGCGGAGCGTGGTTACGAGAACCAGCTCCTGGCCAGTGTGTTCGCCTTCCGGGACGACGACGGCGGCGTGGCCTCCCTCGTGTACCTGTTCAAGCGCGGCACCTTCTACCCGTTCGTGCCCGGGCCGGGCGGGGGCGAGCGGCGCGACAACCAGAAGGAGCTGCAGGTCCAGGGGGCGCTCACGGGAGAGGTGCCCCTGGAGGCCGACCTGACACGGTGGTTCCCGATCTGGGGTGCGCCGGTTTAGGCGGCTAGACGTCCTGGAGAGGGCCGAACTGGCCCTCGGTCGGCTCCGCTCAACAGAACCACGGCTCGGTGAGCCGTGGCCTCCCTTCCCCGGTGCTGCAGCTGCTCTCGGCGCTGCCCAGGTCGAGCAGGTCGCCGGACGGGTGGCGCCCGGCGGCGGCATGGACCGCGGCCCGCACCCGTCCGTAGATGCGGCCGATCGGCTCGGCGGCCGTCTGGGCTCCCTCGACGATCGCCGCCAGCCGGGTCTGGAGGGCGTCGACGGCGGGACCCCCGGACGCCCAGGCCCATGTGAGGCGCTCGGAGTCGTAGGGGCCGAGGCGACCATCGGCGGCCAGGACCGGTTCCAGCAGCGAACCCTGCGGGACCAGCAGGCGGATCGTGTACTGGATCGGATCGACGTTGGCGATGAGGTCGAGGGCGGCCACGAAGTCCACGAGGTCGGCGACGTCGTCGAGGGTCGTCCACGGCGTAAAGGGCAGGAACGAAGGCCGGATCTCGATGCCGTGCCGGCGCAGGAGGGCGACCGCGGCGGCGGCGTCGGCCGTCGTGTGGCCCTTGTCGAGGACGGCCAGGGTGTCGTCGTTGACCGTCTCGAAGGCGCTGACCACGAACAGGCAGCCGGCGGTGGCCAGATCGGGCCAGAGATTGCGGTGGCGCAGGATGTGCTCGACCTTGACGGTGCAATCGAAGGTCAGTTCCGGGAACCGCTCGTGCATGGCCGTCACGACCCGGAGCGAATGCTGCGGCCCGTTGAGGAAGTCGGGATCCCCGAACGTGATGTGCCGGGCGCCGGAGCGCTCCAGCGCCTCGACATCGGCCAGGACGAGATCCTCGGGCACGATCCGGATGCGCCCGTCGTAGACCACCGGGACCGGGCAGTGCCGGCAACGGTGCAGGCACCCGCGGCTGGCCTCGACATAGCCGACCGCCCGCTCCTCCGGCCCGAGGGCCAGATGGGCGTAGCGCTCCAGGGGCGGCAGGCCATACCGGGCCGGCGGCGCCGCCGGCCGGTGCCGCCCCAGGTCGACCACCGCATCGATGCCGCGGCCTGCTTCCGGCGGTCCGCCGCCACCGTTGGCAGCCCCGGGGTTTCCGCTGCCGAGAGGGTCGTCGCCGGCCGGGCGGTCGGCGCGGCGGTCGTGGCCGGCACGGGCTGGGGCGTGGGCTGGTGGGCCCCAGCCGGCGAGGTGGTCCGCCCACGCCACCAGCTGGGCCTCGTACTCCCCGGCGATGGCGTGGTCGGCGAGGCCGTCGGCACCGAGGGTCAGATCGCGGCTCACGCCGGCGTAGAGGCCGTAGAGACAGATGGGCAGCCCGGGCCGGGCGGTCCGGACCGCCGCCGCGGCCCGCAGGGCCAGCCGCATGGCCGTGTGCATCGGGACGGAGAAGGCGACGGCCTCGGCCCAGTCGAGCGGCTCCCGGGCCCAGGGGTCTATCGACGTGTCGAGGGTGCGGACCTCGTGCCCCGTGGCGGCCAGGGCGGCGGCGGGGGCGGCGAGATGCAACGGCTGATGGCCCAGCTCATAGGTCGAGACGAGCAGCACCCGCATGGCCACGAGCCTAACGGGCCCTCCCCGCGGCGCCCGCCCGGTGCGGCCGCGCCGCAACCGCATGGTGCAACCGGTTGCGCTCCGAAGGTGTTGGCGGCCGTGAATACCAGCTGCACCACAACCGGTTGCGGTGGGTGGTGGGGCGGCTGGGCGATGGCTGGCCGCTGTCAGGCGAGGTCCGGGGGGGCGATCTCTACGTTCAGGTGGGCGTGGGCTCGGCGGAGGGCCTGCTCCACTTCGGCCGGGGTGGGGGCCCGGGCGAAGAGGAACCCCAGGTAGCGGTCGCCTTCGGGGAGGGGACGGACCTCGCCGTCGGGAGGGATCGACAGATCCAGGGCGGTGATCCCGGGGACGGCCCGGGCCTCGTCCTGGCCGTGGACGGCGACCAGGCGTCCGGGGCGGGGAATCGGAAGCATCATCACGCCGGCGGCCACCGTCTCCCGGCGGGGATCGAGCGGCAGGCGGAGGGCGTGGCGGAGGACCAGCTCCTCCAGCGTGACGCCGGCCGCGAAGCGCAGGGTCCGGGCGCAGAGGCCGCCGATCGTGCGGGCGGCCAGCTCCAGGATCCAGGGCCGGCCCTCGGGATCGATCCGCAGCTCGGCGTGGACGGGCCCCTCGGTCAGCCCGATGGCGGCGGCCGCCCCGGCCACCGACCGGGCGATCCCGGCCTGGACGGGCTCTGGGAGGCGGGACGGGGTGACGTAGATCGTCTCCTCGAAATACG
>JAUZEX010000819.1 GCA_030838815.1 Actinomycetota bacterium | reverse complement strand
GCGGGCGGCGGCGCGGAAGGCGTGTACCGGATCTCCACCGGCCACGCCCGCCCCTCGCTGGCGATCACCGGCGCCGACCCACCGGCCGGCCCAACCCCGGCCTCCGCTCCGTCATGTCGAGCACCGGCGGCAGCACCGTCGTCCCCCGGCCCGCCACCGGTCACCCGACGATTACCCGGTGACCGGTCGGAAAGGGCGGCGGAGGCACCGGCAAGGAGGGTGGCGATGCGGGCGGTGTCGATGGTGGCGGACATCACCAGCAGGCGGAGGTCGGGGCGCAGCGCCGGGCGGGCGTCGAGGGTCAGGGCGAGGGCGAGGTCGGCGTGGAGGTTGCGCTCGTGGAACTCGTCGAAGATCACGAGACCGACGCCGGGGAGCGACGGGTCCTGCTGGAGGCGGCGGGTGAGGATGCCCTCGGTGACAACCTCGATGCGGGTGCGGGGGCCGGTGCGGCGCTCGTCGCGGGTGCGGTAGCCGACCGTTCCGCCGACGTCCTCCCCGAGCAGCGCCGCCATACGGCGGGCGGCGGCGCGGGTGGCGAGCCGGCGGGGTTCGAGCATGACGATCCGCCCGCCGGCCAGCCACGGCTCGTCGAGCAGCCGCAGCGGAACAACCGTCGTCTTGCCCGCCCCCGGCGGCGCCTGGAGCACCGCCTGCCCGTCCGCCGCCAGCGCCGTCCGCAACGCCGGCACGCACTCCTCGACCGGCAGCCCGGTGTCGCCGATCACCGGGGACGGTTGGTGTCGGCCACCGCCGGGAGCGGCGCAGGGCCGGGCGTCACCCCTCTGGCTGCGGACGCCGGGATCGGGCGGCCACCCAGGCCAGCAACCCGATCGGAAAGGCGCAGAGAATCAGAACGCCGAAGACCCACCCGGGTTGGCCCCGGGCGTCCATGTCGCGGGCGGCCCGCACGGCCAGCCAGCACACCAGCGGCACGCCGAAGAGGAGGACGGCGAGGGACACGGCGATCACCGACGCCCTCCGGTCACGATAGCGTTCCGATGAAATCGGCCACGGCGGCGCCGATGGCGTCGCCCGAGTCCTCCTGCACGAAGTGCAGCCCCGGGACGGTGACCTCGGTCTGGTTCGGCCAGCCGCGGCAGAACTCCCGTTGCGGCCCGACCAGGATCGAACCGGGGTCGGCGTTGACGAACAGCTTCGGCGGCGAGTCGTCGGTGCCGAGCCACTTCCCGTACGCCTCGACGTCGGCCACCACCTCGGGCGGTTCGCCGTCGACGGGGATCTGGCGGGGCCAGGTCAGTGTCGGTCGACGGTCCTCCCCGGGGCGCAGGAACGGCTTGCGGTAGACGTCCATCACCTCGTCGGACAGCGGCGACAGCACCGACATCGGCAGGATCTTCTCCACGAACGTGTTGCGCTCCAGGATCAGGTCCTCGCCTTTCGGGCTGCGGAACCCCTGAAAGACCCCCCGGGCCGCCTCGGGCCAGTCGGCCCACGTCAGCGGCGCCACGAGCGCCTCCATGTAGGCGACGCCGTCCACGGTGTGGGGATGGCGGCGGGCCCAGTCGAAACCGAGCGCGGAACCCCAGTCGTGCACCACCAGCACGATCCGCCCGGCCGCGGTCAGGCCGAGCCCGAGGAGGAAGGCGTCGAGGAAGCGGCGGTGCTCGGCGAACGTGTAGCGGCCGGGCCCGGAGTTGGGGAGCTTGTCGGAGTCGCCCATCCCGATGAGGTCGGGAGCGACGCAGCGGCCGAGCCCTTCGAGGTGGGGGATGACGGTGCGCCACAGATAGCTCGACGTCGGGTTGCCGTGCAGGAGCAGGATCGTGCGCCCGCTGGGGTGACCGCCGGGGGCGGTGTCGACGTAGGCCATGTGGTGGTCGAACACGGAGGCGAAGTGCTTCTCCACGCGGCTCAGCTTCCTCCTTGCCGGCGCCTACAGCGCGAGTTCGGCCAACGTCCGCAGCAGGACGGGCGGGCCGTTCACCAGCAGGGTGGTGACGACCCCGCCCTTCCACGCCTCGAGGTCGTCGCGGATCTTCTCCGGCGGCCCGATGAGGGCCATCGCCTCGACCATCTCGGTGCTCACGGCGGCGATGGCGTCCTTCTTGTTGCCGGCCAGGTACAGCTCCTGGATCTTCGTCGCTTCGGCCTCGAACCCGGCCCGGGCGATGGCCTCGAAATGGAAGTTGGCGCCCCGGGCGCCCATCCCGCCGGCGTAGAGAGCGAGGTAGGGCCGGATCATGTCGGCCGCCGCCTCGACGTCGGGATTGATGACGGCCGGCGTGAGGTGCACGACCTCGAAGTCGGAGGCACCCGACCGCTCCGGCGACCGCTTGGCGAAGCCCTCGGCCAGGCGCTCCCGGTACCAGGCGTCGTCCCTGGGGGTGTAGAGCATGGCCACCCAGCCATCGGCGATCTCGGCCGCCAGCGCGATGTTCTTCGGCCCTTCCGCCCCGAGGTAGATCGGGATCTCGGTCCGGCGGGGATGGATCGTCGACTTGAGCGCCTTCCCGAGCCCGGTCCCGCCGGTGAACGGCAGCGTGTAGTGCTCGCCGGAGTACGCCACCGGCTCCCGGGCGATTGTCTGGCGCAGGATGTCGATGTACTCCCGGCTCCGGGCCAGGGGTCTCGGGTACGGCTGGCCGTACCAGCCCTCCACCACCTGCGGCCCGGAGGCGCCGACGACGAGGAGGAGCCGGCCCTCGGAGAGATGGTCGAGGGTCATGGCCGCCATGCCCAGAGCCGTGGGCGTGCGGGCCGGCATCTGGCAGATGCCCGTCCCCAGTTTGATACGGCTCGTGTGGGAGCCGAACCAGGCCAGCGGCGTGAGGGCGTCGGAGCCGTAGGCCTCCGCCGTCCACAGCGAGTCGAAACCGAGGCGCTCCGCCTCGAGGACCGTGTCGAGCATGTCGGGGGGTGGGCCCGCCGACCAGTAACCCATGCCGAGTCCGAGCTTCATGGGGAGAACGGTACGGCCTTTCCGGGCCGGGATGCCCAACGATCGGCCCCCGACCGGGAAATCGGCCTGGCCAGGCCATCGGGCCGCGGACCGTTCAGCCGGGAAAGAGGCACGCCACCGGATGGCCGCCGCCCCGCTCGATCAGGTCGGGGCCGGGCTCAGCGGCGCAGACGTCAGCCGCCTTCCAGCACCGGGTCCGGAACCGGCATCCGGACGGGGGGTCGGTGGGGCTGGGGGGATCGCCGGTCAGCACGATGCGGCCTTGGCGGGCAGGCTCCGGGCCGGCGCCCGTCTCCGCGCCGCGCCCCCGCCGCCGGCCGGGTTCGGCCACCGGCGCGGCCGACAGCAGGGCCTGCGTGTAGGGATGCTGCGGGCGTTGGTAGACGTCGGCGGCGGGGCCGATCTCGACGATCCGGCCGAGGTACATGACTGCCACCCGGTGGGAGATGTGGCGCACCACCGACAGGTCGTGGGCGATGAAGAGGTAGGCCAGCCCCAGCTCGGCCTGGAGGTCGGCCAGCAGGTTGACGACCTGAGCCTGGACCGAGACGTCGAGGGCCGAGACCGGCTCGTCGAGGACGAGGACGTCGGGCCGCAGGGCCAGCGCCCGGGCGATCCCGACCCGCTGCCGCTGTCCGCCCGAGAACTGGTGGGGATAGCGGTTGGCGTGGGCCGGCTCCAGCCCGACCCGCTCGAACAGCTCCTCGACGCCCCGGCGGGGGCCGCCGGCGGGAGCGGCGTCGGGATGGATGCGCCACGCCTCGGCGACGGTGTCGCCGACGGTCATCCTCGGGTTGAGCGAGGCGAACGGGTCCTGGAACACGATCTGGATCCGCCGCCGCAACGCCCGCAGGCGGCGCTTGTCGAGGGCGAAGATGTCCTCCCCGGCGAAGCGGGCCTCCCCGGCCGTCGGGCGCTCCAGCCGGAGGAGCAGCCGGGCCAGCGTCGACTTCCCGCACCCCGACTCCCCCACCAACCCCAGCGTCTCCCCCCGGCCGAGCTGGAACGAGACGCCGTCCACGGCTCGAACGGCACCCGGCGCCCGCCGCAGCACCGAACCACCCGTGAGCGGGAAGTCCTTCGTCAGCCCGACCGCCTCGAGGACGGGCGCCCCCGCGCCGCCGACCGCCCCCGCGCCCCCGACCGCCCCCGCGCCCGCGTCAGCGCCCGGGGCGGACTCAGCCGTCACCACGCCCGACCTCCTCCGACCGCCAGCATGCCGCCTCCCGGTCGATCGGGGGCCCACCGGATCTCGGCACCGATCGTGCCGAAAAAGCGGGACGATCCGTGCCGAGATCCGGAACGGCCCCGGGCTCGTGCCCCAACCGCGCCAGCGGGGGGCGCTCGGAGCGGCACCGCTCGATGACGTAGGGGCAGCGGGGGTGGAAGGGGCAGCCGGGCGGGAT
>JAUZEX010000816.1 GCA_030838815.1 Actinomycetota bacterium | reverse complement strand
CCGGCCGCCGGAGGGCCGATCTCGCCCGGCGTCGCCACGCCGTCCCAGGCCCGGGCCGTTCCGGGTGCCAACCAGTGCTCCCGGCGAGCCGGGAAGTACAAGCCTGTAATTTGAAAGAACATGTGTGTGATTTCGGCCGGATCGCGCCACGACTTGAGCACCGGATTCCCGACGCCCGAAATGTCCTGGTGTCAATTCCTGGAAATCACCCACGTGGGAATTCTTGGAAAGCGGACTGGTGAGGTTTCCCTGGCAAACCGAGGGGTAGGGGTCGAAAAGCCACAAATCGACCCCCGTCCAACCTCGCGCTCGTGAGCTGGGATCGAAGGAGTTCAAAAACATGCCCAACACCAGACCTCGCAAAATGACCGTCGTGCTGGCCGCCGGCGCGATGACACTCTTCGGCGCAGCCGGCGCCTTCGCCGATGACGGCGGGGGCGGCGGGAGCGGGCCGGGCGGCGGCGACAAGGGCGGCCACAACCCGCTGTGCCAGGCCGCCACGCTTCTCGCCACGACCCCGATCTGTGCCCCTGGAACGCAGCCCCCCGGTCAGCAGCCACCCGGCGGTGGCGGTGGGTCCCACGCCCAGCCCGCTGACGACAACGGCGGCGGCGGCAGCGGCGGTGGTGGCAGCGGCGGTGGTGGCAGCAACCCGCTGTGCGGCACCGGCACGCCCTTCGCCCGGACCCCGCTCTGCCCCGGCTCGCCGGGCCAGAACCCGCCCGGTGGCGGCGGCAGCGGCGGCGGGGGCGGGGGCGGCGGCGCACCCACCGCCCATCTGAACGACGAGGGCCCCGGCGGCGGCGGTAGCGGCGGCGGCGGCGGTCAGAACCCGCTCTGCGGTACCCCCCTGTCGGCTACGCCCATCTGCAGCGCGCCCGGCCAGCAGCCCCCGAGTGGTGGTGGCAATGGCGGTAGCGGTGGAAGCGGCGGTAGCGGCGGCGGCAGCTCGCCCAGCGCCCACCTGACCGACGACGGCGGTGGCGGCGGCGGCAGCAACCCGATGTGCTCCGGCAGCCCCCTGTCCACCACACCGCTGTGCCCGCAGAAGCCTCCGGGCCAGCAGCCTCCCGGTGGTGGCGGCGGCAGCGGTGGTGGCGGCGGTGGCGGCGGGGACCAGCCCCCCCAGAGCCCCGGCACCGACAAGTAGCCCTCAGAACAGAGAGAAAGAGGCGGCGGGGGTCCCCCCGCCGCCTCTTTCGCGTGCCGGCGCCCTTACAACAGGACGGCGGTTGTCGCGTTGTCTCACGTCCGGTACGGTCCCTCGGGAACGGGAGGGGGACCGATGACGACCCGGCACTACGCACTCCCCGTCGAGACCACACAGTGGTTCGTCGAGGGCACGACGGAGACGGCTTTCAACTGGGAGTACGACGAACCCCGCGACCGCCTGCTCAGCCTCTACGAGCAGGGCAAGCGGAAGCAGTGGGACGCCCAGACGCTCATCGACTGGTCGATGGACCTCGACATCGAGGACCAGGGCGTGTTCCCCGACATGTACGTCCCGATCTACGGCTCGCCCTCGTGGGAGAAGATGAGCCGGGCCGAGAAGGACAACGTCCGCCTCCACTACTCCGCCTGGCTCAACTCGCAGTTCCTCCACGGCGAGCAGGGGGCGCTCCTCTGCGCGGCCAAGATCGTCCAGACGGTGCCCGACATCGACTCCAAGTTCTACGCCGCCACCCAGGTGATGGACGAGGCCCGTCACGTCGAGGCCTACAACAAGTTCCTGCTCGAGAAGCTGCAGCTGGCCTACCCGATCAACCCCAACCTGGCCGAGCTCCTCGACCAGACCATCGCCGACTCCCGGTGGGACATCACCTACCTCGGGATGCAGGTGATGATCGAGGGGGTGGCCCTGGCCGCCTTCTCGCTGATCCGGGACTTCACCGAACACCCCCTGCCCCGCTCCCTCAACGCCTACGTGATGAAGGACGAGGCCCGTCACGTGGCCTTCGGCCTCCTCGCCCTGCAGGACGCCTACAAGGACATCACCGAGCCTGAGCGCCGGGAGCGGGAGGAGTTCGTCATCGAGGCCGCCCACCTGCTGCGGGACCGGATCGTGGCCCAGGAGCTGTACGCCAACCTCGGCCTCGACGTCGAGGAGTGCGTCAACTGGCTCGACCAGTCCCAGATCATGAACATCTACCGGCAGGCGCTGTTCGCCCGGGTCGTCCCCACCGTGAAGCGCATCGGCCTGTGGAGCGACAAGATCCAGCAGGCCTTCATCGACCTCGGCGTCATCAGCTACGCCGACACCGAGCCGGCCGAGCTGTTCGCCAACGACGAGCGCATCGCCGAGGAGCTCGAGGCGGCCATCGCCGCCCGGCGCAGCGGCGAAGCTCCCGCCGGTGTCGCCGTCACCCGGGCCGAGCAGCTGGCCGAGGCGATCGTCGCCGGCGAGGACTGACCGAACCGGCGTTCTCGCCGGTTGGCCGGGGTCCCCCGGTTCTCGCCCGGGGCGGGCGACAATGCCCCCATGGGGCACTCTCATGGCGGGGCCGACTCACCGGCGCGGGTCCACACCCGGGCCCGGCTCCTGCTGGCCGTCCTCGTCGTTCCGCTCGTGCTGGCCACGGTCCTCGGCCTCGTCGTCCTGTGGCCGGCCGAGGCCAATCCGCCGACGCCCGACTTCATGGGCGGTGCGGCGAAGCTGGCCGACGCCACGGTGGTCAAGGTCGACCGCCGGGCGTGCGGCGCCGGGGACCAGTCCGGTGGCGGCGACACGCAGCCCGCCCCGCCCGGCGGCGGTCAGGCGCCGCTCTGCCAGGAGGCGAAGGTCAAGCTCACCGGCCGGGGGGCGCCCCCCGGGGCGAACAAGGTCGTCGACATCGAGATCGGCGAGGGCGCCGACAGCCCCGTCCTCCACACCGGCGACAAGATCGTCGTGGGACGGGCGGGCACCGGCAAGGCGGGAGAGGCCGACGGGGGCTGGTACTTCTCCGACTTCCAGCGGCGCGGCCCCCTCCTGGCCCTGGCCGTGTTCTTCGCCCTGGCGGTGGTCATCCTCGGCCGCTGGCGGGGGCTCTTCGCCCTGGCCGGCCTGGTGGTGTCCTTCGGCGTCCTCGTCCGGTTCATGCTCCCGGCCATCCTGATCGGCAAGAACCCGGTGGCGGTGGCGGTGGTCGGTTCGGCGGCCATCATGTTCGCCGCCCTCTACCTGGCCCACGGGATCAGCGCCCGGACGACGACGGCCGTCCTCGGGACGGTCGGCGCCCTCTTTCTGACCGGCCTGCTGGCCTGGATCTTCCTGGCCGGCACCCACCTCACCGGCATGGCCACCGAGGAGTCGGGGCTCCTGGCCGCCTCCCTGTCGGGCGTGAGCCTGCGGGGCCTGCTGCTGGGCGGCGTGGTGATCGGGTCCCTCGGCGTGCTCGACGACGTGACCGTGACCCAGGCGTCGGCGGTGTGGGAGATCCACCAGGCCAACCCCGGCTACGGCTTCCATCGCCTTTACGCC
The DNA here is from genome assembly GCA_030838815.1 of Actinomycetota bacterium. GTDB lineage: Bacteria > Actinomycetota > Acidimicrobiia > IMCC26256 > BP-133 > BP-133. The sequence goes on along the minus strand of JAUZEX010000816.1, from coordinate 1,828 downwards.
GCCGGCCTGCGCATCGGCCGCGACCACATCGCCTCCACCGTCAACACGCTGGTCATGGCCTACGCCGGGGCGTCGCTCCCCCTGCTGGTCCTCTTCACCATCTCCAGCCGCCACCTCGGCGACGTGCTGACGAGCGAGATCGTGGCCCAGGAGATCGTCCGCACGCTGGTGGGCAGCATCGGCCTCGTGTCGGCGGTGCCCATCACCACCGCCCTGGCCGCCTTCGTGGCCGACCGCAGCCTGCACCGGGAGCCGGTGCCGGCCCTGCTCTACGACGGCGAGGGGTCGGCCTCCCACGCGTCGGCCAGGTCGGTCAGGCGGCGGGCGAAGCGACGCAGGTCATCCATGCCGCCGCCGGAGCTGCCCAACCCCAGACCGAGGACGAAGGTGGCGAGGGGGGCGGCCGGCCGGGCCACGCCGTGAGCGGCGTCACGGGCCAGGTCGAGGAGCACGGTGACGGCGTCGTCGCCGAGAATGGCTTCGTCGTCGGGTGAGAAGCCGAGGGAGGCGGCCGCCTCCCGGAGCCAGTCGTCGAGCACGGACCCGGCCTATTCGTCGTGGATCTGGGCGTTCAGGTACAGGCCCTCGCCGATGTCGGTGATCATGCTGAGCTGCGTCTCCAGCCAGTCGGCGTGGTCCTCCTCGTCGTGGAGGATGTGTTCCAGCAGCAGCCGGGTGCCCTCGTCGGTGCGGCGGCACTGCTCGATCCCCGCTGACAGGCGGGTGATGGCCTCCTTCTCCGTCTCGAGCTCGGCGCTCAGCTGCTCGGGCACGGTCTCGCCGATCTTCACCGGGAAGAGGCGCTGCATGTTGGGCACACCCTCGAGGTAGAGGATCCGCTCGATGAGCTCCTCGGCGTGCTTCATCTCGCCGAAGGACTCCTCCTTGCCCTTGTGGGCCAAGCGCTGGTAGCCCCAGTTCTCCTGCATCTTGTAGTGGATGAAGTACTGGTTGATCGCCGTCAGTTCGGCGGTCAACACATCGTTGAGCAGCTCGATGATCTCCGGTGTGGATTGCATTGGCGCGACCTTACCGGGGCTGTTGGCCGGTGATCCGGCTGACGGCCTGGAAGGCCTCGAGCAGCTCGATCGGGATCGGGAAGATGATGGTCGAGTTCTTCTCGGCCGAGATCTCCACCATCGTCTGGAGCTGGCGGAGCTGGAGGGCCCCGGGGGAGGTGGCCATGACGGTGGCCGCCTCGCCCAGCTTCACCGACGCCTGGAGCTCACCCTCGGCGGCGATGATCTTGGCCCGCCGCTCCCGCTCGGCCTCGGCCTGTTTCGCCATGGCGCGCTGCATGGACTCGGGGAGCCCGACGTCGCGGATCTCGACCCGGTGGACCTTGATCCCCCAGGGCTCGGTCTGGGCGTCGAGGCTGATCTGGAGCTCGCCGTCGATCCGCTCCCGGTCGGACAGCAGCTGGTCGAGCTCGTGCTTGCCGACGATGGCCCGCAGGGTCGTCTGGGCCACCAGCTGGCTGGCGGTGTACCAGTCCCGGATCTTGACCACCGAGGCGGCCGGGTCGACGACCTGGAAGTAGATCACGGCGTCGACCGTCACCGTGACGTTGTCCTTGGTGATCACCTGCTGGGACGCCACCGGGGCGGCGATGATCTGCAGGTTGATCTTGGTGATCTTGTCGATGACGGGGATCACGAAGAACACGCCCGGCCCCTTGGCGCCGACGCAGCGGCCCAGGCGGAAGATGACCCCCCGCTCGTACTCCTGGACGATCTTGATCGACGTCGCCAGGAAGAGGACCACGATTCCGGCGAGGACGATGCCGGCGCTCAAGACGGCCTGCACGGCAGCTCCTTCAGGGCGGGAG
>JAUZEX010000746.1 GCA_030838815.1 Actinomycetota bacterium | reverse complement strand
GGCGGCTGGCGTGACCTGGCGGTCCGCGGGCTGGCGGCGGTGGCCTTCGCGCTGCTGACCCTGTTCTGGCCGAGCCTCACGCTGACCGCCCTGGTCCTCCTCTTCGGCGCCTACGTCCTCGTCACCGGCGCCATCATCCTCTACGCCGCCCTCCGGGGGGACCCGGCGACCCGGAGCGACCGTGGGTGGTTGATCCTCGAAGGGGTGGTGAGCATCATCGCCGGCGTCGTCACCTTCGCCTGGCCCGGCATCACCGCCCTGGCCCTCCTCTACCTCATCGCCCTGTGGGCGGCGGTCACCGGGTTCTTCGAGCTGGCCATCGCCATCCGTCTCCGCCGCGCCCTTCCGAACGAGTGGCTGCTGGCGGCGGCGGGCGTGCTGTCGCTCCTCTTCGCCGCCCTGCTCGTCATCTCGCCCGGGGCCGGCGCCCTGGCCATCACCTGGCTGATCGGCTGGTACGCCCTGGTCATCGGCGCCCTGCTGCTCAGCCTCGCCTACCGGCTCCACAAGTTGGAGACCCTGCCGGAGCGCCACACCCGTCCGGCGCACCGGGCCACGGCATGATTCCCGTCCTCGCCGCCCACGTCTGGACCTGGTGGCTGTCGATCCCGCTGTTCGTGGCCGCCGTGCTGCTCGATCTCACGATCGCCGTCCTCTACCTGAAGCGCTTCGTGCTGCCCAAGCTGGTGCACAAGATGGTGGAGGCGCGGGTCGAAGAACACATGGCCGAGGTTCACCAGTTGCCCACCCGTCCGGCGCCGAAAGACGCCGAGCGGGCGGCCCGGGCGCAGTCGGGCGCGGCGGGGGCGGCGTGAACGCCGGCGCTCCCAGGGACCCGGTTCCCGACCGCGTCGAGGTCGTCCTCGTACCGCTGGACGGCTCGCCCTTCTCCGGACGGGCGGTGCCGGTGGCGGCGCGCCTCAGCGGCAAGCTCGACGCCGGGATCATGCTGTTCTCGGCCGTTCCCACCGAGGACGCCGTGCCGGAGCGGCAAGCGGAGCTGGCCGACGTGGTCCCGCCGTGCCTCGGGCCCGTCCACCGGACGGTGGTCGTGAGCACCGACCCCGCCGGGGCGATCCACGAGCAGTTGCGGGAGCTGGGCCGGGACCGGACGCTGGTCTGCATGGCCAGCCACGGCCGGAACCGGAGCGCGGCGCTCCTGGGGTCGGTGGCCACCGAGGTGGTGGCCCGAGGCCATGACCCGCTGGTGGTCGTCGGGCCGCACCCCGACGAGCATCCCGGCGGCCACGGCGTGATGGTGGCGGTTGACGAGTCGCCGGCCTCGGCCGCCCTGCTGCCGATCGGGCTCGGCTGGGCCCGGCTCGTCGACGAACCCCTCACCGTGACCACGGTGGCGGAACCGGTCCCGCCGCCCGTCCGGCCCGACCATCCGGCCCGGCGGCGCTTCGGCCCCGACGGCGACGTCGAGATGTTCCTCGACTCGCTGGTCGCCCCCCATCGCCAGCAGGGGCACAAGGTCGAGGTCCTGGCGCTGTACGACCCCATCAGCCCGGCCTCCGGTCTGGAGGTGTACCTCCGGGACAACCCGGCGACGCTGGTGGTCGTCGCCTCCCACGCCCGGACCGGCCCCACCCGGCTCGTCTTCGGCAGCGAAGCTGCCGCCATCGTGCGGCGCAGCCCGTCACCGGTGCTGGTCGTCCCCCGGCCCGACGCCCGATGACCGGGCGGCATTCCCTGGAGGCTCCGTCGTGACCCCGTTCGACATCCTGTGGCTCTTCTTCATGCTCTCCAGCCTGCAACCGGTGCTCCAGCAGCGGTATCTGGCCTACCAGCGGACGGCGGCCCTGCGGGCGCTCGAGAAGCGCGACCACTCCCGGGCCATCACCCTCATCCACCGGCGGGAGGGGTTCGCCTTCCTCGGCATCCCCTTCGGCGGGTTCATCGACATCGACGACTCCGAAGCCGTCATCCGCGCCATCGAGATGACGGGCAGGGACGTGCCGATCAGCATGGTGCTGCACACGCCGGGCGGCCTCGTGCTGGCTGCGGAGCAGATCGCCGCCGCCCTGGCCGGCCACCCCGCCGCCGTCACCGTGTATGTGCCGCACTACGCCATGAGCGGCGGCACGCTGATCTCCCTGGCCGCCGACCGGATCGTGATGTCCCCCTCGGCCGTACTCGGCCCGGTCGACCCCCAGATCGGCGACATGCCGGTCGCCTCGATCCTGGCCGCCGTGGAGCAGAAGGACAAGAACGAGGTCGACGACAAGACGCTGATCCTGGCCGACGTGGGCCGCAAGGCTCAGCACCAGGTCGAGACCTTCGTCGGGAAGCTGCTGGCCAAACGGCTCTCCGAGGACCACGCCCAGGACCTGGCCCAAGCTTTGTCCGAGGGCCGGTGGACCCACGACTTCCCCATCGACACCGAGATGGCCCAGAACCTGGGACTGCCGGTGTCCACGGACCTGCCCGACGAGGTGCGGGCCCTCATGGCCCTGTACCCGCAGCCGAAGGGCCGCCGGCCCTCCGTGGAGTACATCCCCAGTCCCTACGACACGCCGCCCCGGACCGTGCCGGCCCGCGGCGGCCGCATCCCCGGGATTCGGTGAGCGCCATGGCCGCCATCACCGCCGAAGTGGTGCAGTGCGAGCAGTGCGGCAAGAAGAACAGGGTCCCCGCCGCCGGAACGGGAACGCCGAAGTGCGGCAACTGCGGCGCACCGCTGCCGTGGATCGCCGACGCCGACGACGCCACCTTCGCCGAGGTGGTGGAGCAGGCCGACCTGCCCGTGCTGGTCGACCTGTGGGCGCCATGGTGCGGGCCCTGCCGCATGGTCAGCCCCGTGCTGGAGACGCTCGCCCGCCGCTACGCCGGCCGGGTGAAGCTGGTCAAGGTCAACGTCGACCGGTCACCGGAGATCTCCCGGCGCTTCTCCGTCCAGGCCGTGCCGACGCTCCTGCTCACGGACCACGGCCAGGTGATCGCCCGCCAGGCCGGCGCGGCACCCGAACCGGCCCTGCGCCAGTGGCTGGACAACGCCCTGGCGGCCAGGAGATAGCCCGATGATCCCGATCAAGGACCGCAACCCGACGCGGCGCTTCGCCTGGATCACCTTCGCCATCATCGTCGGGTGCGTGGCGGTCTACTTCTTCGTCGAGCCGACGGGCCGGGCGACGCTCGTGCAGCGCACCGACACCGAGCAGGTGGACGACGTCGTGTGGACGATCCGCCACGCCGCCATTCCCTGCGAACTGGTCCGGCACCGGCACATCACCGTGCCCGAGGTGGTCGAGACCTTCCGTGATCACGTCGCCACCTGCGACACCCGGCCCCTGGGGCCGCCGGCCGATCCGGGCAAGAACATCTACCTGGCCGTCCTGTACTCGATGTTCCTCCACGGCGGACTGCTGCACCTGGGCGGGAACATGCTGTTCCTGTGGATCTTCGGGAACAACATCGAGGACCGGATAGGGCGGCTCGGCTATCTCCTGTTCTACCTCGCCGGCGGCCTGGTGGCGGCGGCGACGCACGTGATGCTGCAACCGTTCAGCACCGTGCCCGTCGTCGGCGCCTCGGGGGCCATCGCCGCCGTCATGGGCGCCTACCTCGTGCTGTTCCCCGACGTCCGCATCCTGTCGATCGTCCCGATCTTCATCATCGGGGTCCTGGCCGAGGTCCGGGCCAAGTGGCTGCTGCTGTTCTGGCTCGTCACCCAGTTCTTCGTCAGCCCCGCCACCGGTGTGGCGACGGGAGCCCACATCGGGGGCTTCATCTTCGGGATGGCCGTGGCCCTGCTGTGGAAGAACCGGCTCCTGGCCCCAGACGACGAACCCGCCGTCTGGGGCTGGGAGCAGGGCCGCACGTGGGCCTGAGGGTCAGCCGACGGACCTGAGGGTGGTCGGGCGCTTCCGGGCCAGGATCAGGAACCGGCGGCTCAAGGACGGGAGGTGGCTGGCCGCCCGGCGCAGCGCGGCGTTCTTGAACGGGCGGGGGCTGAAGCCCCGCACGACGGCGACGTCGAAGCCGTAGAGGTCGAGGAGCTCCTTCATGCAGCGCAGCGTGGCGGCGTGAAGGAGCGGCGGCATCCCCTGGCGGTTGAGGGGGCTCTTCCGCAGCGTCCCGGCCCCCCGGAACGGCGACGACACGTCGACCTGCGACGGCTGGTAGCCGAACAGGATGGCGAGGCGGTTCTGGTGGCTGGCCAGGTTGGGCATCGAGAACAGGAACCAGCCGTCGTCGTCCAGGACCCGGGCGGTCTCGGACAGGACCGTGTCGTAGAGCGACAGGTAGGCGAGGACGCCGAAGCAGGTGACCAGCCCGACCGAACCGGAGGCGACGGGGATGGTCCCGCCCTCGAGCTCGACGATGTGGGTCTCGAGCCCCCGGCCGGCGGCGACACCGAGCCGGTCGTGGTCGACGTCGACGCCGATCAACCGGTCGATCCCCAGCCGGCGACCGATGTGGGTCGTGAGCGCGCCCATCCCGCAGCCGAGATCGAGCAGGGCCCCGACGGAGGCGGACTTCCCGGCCAGGTGGTCGAGCATGCGGTCCAGGTCGGGCAGCGCCCGGGCCTGGGCGCTGATGCCGAGATCGTCGTCGTCGACGGTTTCGGTCTGATCGTGCATCGTCATGTCGCTGCCTTCTGCTCTGGGGGGAATTCGGCGTCGGAGGACGGACCGCGGGGCGGTGAGCAACTCATGAACGCCGGCCGGCGCCAGTCATGGCGCGGCCGACCTGAACCCACTCTGAATGACACCTGAACCCTGGCTGAACCTGAACGCAGCCTGAATCGACCCGAGCAGGGGACGGGCGCCCCCGACCTGAATCCCACCCTGTATCACCCCCCCGCCTGCGCAACGCCCGTCCGACCGTCTCGGCCAGCGCGTTCGGCGCATAGGAGCAACGAACACATGACGACCCCGTCGAAGGTGACCGTGGTGCGCCGCAGGGTCCGCCGGCCGTTGCTGGTCGCGGCGCTGGCCGCCCTGGCGCTGGCGTCGGCGTTCGGCGGCGCCTCCGCCCCGCTGGCGCAGGCGCAGACCACGAAGACCGTCCCCTACGTCGAGCCGCCCGCGCCCACACCGCCAACGAACCCGGCGCCGCGGCCGACGGGACGGCTCGTGCCCTCGCAGGGTTCGCTGTTCGGGATCCACACCGTTCCCGACTCCCCCACGGCGAAGACGGCCGCCCAGATGGGCATCACCAAGCGGGAGGCCGACGCCGGCCGCACGCTCGACATCGACAATCACTACTACGCCAACTTCGATGCCGCCCAGCCGCTCTCCGGCGGGAAGCCCACCCTCCCCGGTTGGCGGGAGACGTGGGACGTCCAGAGCGGCCGCATCCCCCTCGTCTCATGGGGTGGCGCCGACACGATCGAGATCGTCAACGGCAAGTACGACGCCGCCATCGACGCCGCCGCTGTACGCCTCCAGGCCCTCGGCGCTCCGTACTTCCTCCGCTGGTTCTGGGAGGCCGACGGCACCCGGCCCAGCAAGGCGGGTCTGTCCCACACGCCGGCCGACTACATCAAGGCCTGGCGCTATATCCACGACCGGTTCATCAAGGCCGGTGGAACCAACGCCGTGTGGGTCTGGTGCCCGGTGTCGCTGAACTTCTACCCGCCGTCGGGGCAGACGTCGACCGACCCCGAACTGGCCAACAACCACGCCATCAACCAGTGGGGCGCCCAGCCCTACTACCCCGGCGACGACGTCGTCGACTGGATGTGCGCCGACGGGTACAACTGGGCCCCCAACAAGCCCGGCACCCGCTACGAGTCGTTCCAGGAGCTGTTCCAGGCCTTCTACAACTGGAGCGTCCCCCACAACAAGCCGCTCATGGTCGGCGAGACCGGCGTCCAGGAGAACAACCCGGGCGACAAGACCAAGTGGATCCAGGCCATGCACGTCTCGCTGACGCAGCATTACCCCAACATCGTCGCCTGGCTCTACTTCGACACCCAGAACGCCAACGGCCTCGCCAACGAGTGGTGGCTGGAATCCGATCCGGAGTCCTACCAGGCATGGAAGGACATGGCGTCGGACCCGTACTTCAACGTGAAGTCCACGCTGGCCGAAGCGCCCTACGGCAACGGGGGCGGCGGGGGCGGCGGCACCACGACGACGACCACCAGCACCGCTCCGACCACGACGCCGACCACGAGCGCGCCGGACACCGGCAGCCACGACGTCGCCGCCCACCGCGGCTACTGGATGCTGGGAGCCGACGCCAAGGTCTATCCCTTCGGCGACGCGAAGCCCTTCGGTGACGGGCCGGCCGGCGTGGCGGGCGTCGACCTCGAGCCGACGCCCTCGGGCCTGGGCTACTGGATCCTGTCCGAGGACGGGAAGGTCTCGCCCCAGGGCGACGCGCCGGTGCTCGGCAACCTCGACCTCGGCCTGCTGGCGTCCGGCGAGCGCGTCACGAGCCTCTCGGCCACCCCGACCGGCAAGGGCTACTGGATCTTCACCAACCGGGGCCGGGCCGTGGCCTTCGGCGACGCCGCCTATCTGGGTGACGTCTCGAGGCTGACGCTCAACGGGCCGGTGCTCGACTCGGTCGCCACCCCGACCGGCAAGGGCTATTACATGGTCGCCTCCGACGGCGGGATCTTCGCCTTCGGCGACGCCGTGTTCCACGGCTCCATGGGCGGCGTGAAACTCAACGGCCCGGTGGAGGCGCTCGTGCCCGACTACGACGGCACCGGCTACTGGCTC
>JAUZEX010000741.1 GCA_030838815.1 Actinomycetota bacterium | reverse complement strand
CACCATCGCCCGCCAGTTCGGTGTCGGTATCGGGGCCGCCGGTCTGATCGTCACGGCGTCGCAGCTCGGCTACGCCGCCGGGCTGATCCTGCTGGTGCCGGCGGGCGACGTCCTCAACCGGCGTGCGCTCGTCCCCGTTGTGCTCCTGGGGTCAACGGTTGCGCTGGCGGTGATGGCGGCCGTACCCGGCTTCCCGTTCCTCGTCGCGGCCGCCGGCCTCGTCGGGCTGACGTCGGTGGTTGTCCAGATTCTGGTCCCGCTGGCCGCGGAGCTCGCCCCCGACGCCGAGCGCGGTCGCATCGTCGGCCGCGTGATGTCCGGGCTGCTCGTCGGAATCCTGCTGTCGCGGACGGTGGCGGGACTGGTCGCGGCCGCGATCGGCTGGCGCGGTCTGTACTGGTTGGCCTCCGGGTTGTCCCTGCTTCTGGCCGTGGTCCTCTGGCGGGCGCTCCCGCCCGACGGACCACGGCCCCGTCTGCCCTACGGGACGCTGCTGCGCTCCATCGCAACCCTGGCCCGCGACGAACCCCGGCTGCTCCGGCACGCCGCCTACGGCGCCCTCGGCTTCGCCGCCTTCAGCACGTTCTGGACCACCGCCGCCTTCCTGCTGGCCGGTCCGCACTACGGCTACAGCGATGCCACCATCGGGCTGTTCGGCCTCGTCGGGGCGGCCGGCGCCCTCACCGCCTCCGCCGCCGGCCGCCTCGCCGACACTGGCCGGGGTCGGATCGCCACCCTCGCCTTCGGGGGCGGCATCACCGCCGCGTTCGTGCTCCTCGGCTTCGCGCCCCGCTCACTGGCGGCACTGGTGGCCGGGATCGTCGTCCTCGACGTGGCCGTGCAGGGTCTCCATGTGCTCAACATCAGCGAGGTGTACCGCTTGGCCCCGCAGGCCCGCAGCCGGGCCAACAGCCTGTACATGACCGCCTACTTCGCCGGTGGCGCCACCGGGTCAGCGGTCTCCACCGCGCTCTACGGAGCCGCCGGCTGGTTCGGCGTCGTCGTCTTCGGGGCCGCCACCGGAGTGGGAATCGTCGCCCTCTGGTGGGCGACGCAGCGGCAGCGGTCAGACGACCGAGCCGACGAAGCCGCGCCGTTAGCGTGGCGGTGATGGCCGAGGGTCGGATCTACAGCGTGGGGTATGAGGGGCTGACGGTGGACGGGCTCGTCGAGCGGCTCCAGCAGAGCCGGATCGAGGAACTCGTCGACGTGCGGGCCAATCCGTTCAGCCGGAAGCCGGGTTTCTCCAAGAAGCGGCTGGCCGCCTCGCTGGAGGCGGCCGGGATCACGTACCGTCACGAACCGTTGCTGGGCAACGCTTTTCGGGATGTCGAGGACTTCTCGGCGGCCATGGGCCTGATGCGGGAACGGCTCGCCGCCGGCGAGCCGGCCGAGGCGGTGGGCCGGCTGGTCGACCTGGCCGCTGATCGGCGGATCGCCGTGCTGTGCCTGGAGAGCGACCAGCGGCGTTGCCACCGCCACGTCGTCCTCGAAGCGGCCATGGCCCGGGAACCGGCGCTCGACGTCCTCCCGCTGCATTAGCGGCAGCCGAGGCTCCCGCCACCCGCCCACCTGAACGTCCGCCCCGGACGGACGGGAAGTTCTGATGAGAATCCCAGGTTGCGGCGCGACCCTGGTCGGTATGGCACGTCGCAACGCACGTCGGGTATGGGCCGTTCCCGTGGCCGCCATCGTCACTGTCGTCGGAGCCGGCACGGTTCCGGGCTTTCTGGCCCGGGCCGGGGCCGGAACGCCCAACCTCCCGGCGCTCTCGCCGGCCGAGGTCCTCGCCAAAGCGACTAACGCCCAGTTCGTCCCCTTCTCCGGCACGGTCCGGTTGACGTCCAACCTCGGTCTTCCGTCCCTCGGTGGGCTCGGTGGAACGTCCGGCAGCGTCACCGACCTGCTGTCGGGCGTCCACGACGCCAACGTGTGGGTGGGCGGGCCCGACCAGGTCCGGATCGCCCTGCCGGCTCCGCTGGCGGAAACCAGTTGGATCCGCAACGGCAACGACGTCTGGGCCTGGGACAGCTCGGCTCAGCAGGCGGTCCACGCCACGCTTCCCGCCGGGCATGACGGCGCCGGCGGCCCGGCGGATGAAACCGCCGCTCCAGGCGTCCCCGACCCGACGAGAGAGACGCCGGCGGACTTCGCCCAGGCTCTGTTGGCCAAGGTCACGCCGACCACCGCCGTCAGCGTCGATGCCTCCCGGTTCGTGGCCGGGCGGCCCGCCTACGAACTGGTCATCTCGCCCCGCAGTTCGACGTCGACGATCGGCACCGCCAGCCTCTCGATCGACGCCGCCACCGGTCTTCCCCTCGACGTGCGGATCACGCCCCGCAACTCCGCCACCCCGGCCTTCGAGTTCGGCTTCACCCGCCTTGCGCTGGCCGCCCCGGCCGTCTCCAACTTCACCTTCACGCCTCCTCCGGGAGCCACCGTGGTGCAGGCCAAGGACCCGTCGGCCCTGCTGAGCCCGGGCCTCTCGGGCCGGTTCCAGCGTCAGTTCGGGCCGAAGCCAGGTCCGGGCACTCCCACGGCCGACGCCGGCGCCCCGTCGCCGGCCGCTCCGCCCGTCACCGTCATCGGGACCGGTTGGGACAGCGTGGCGATCATCTCCGGTCAATCGCTGCCCCGGGGAGTGAGGGGATTCCTCGACGGCGCCACGCCGGTCACACTCGGGAACGGTTCCACCGGCCGGTTGATCACGACCCGGCTGGTCAACGTGCTCGTGCTCGACGACGGCCGCCTGGCCGTCGGCGCGGTGACCCCGGAGGCGCTGCAACATGCCGTCGCCGGTCGTTGAAGTGCGGCGGGCTGAGGCCCGCCTGTTCGACGGGGACCCGGAGGCCGGGAACCGGGCCGGGTTCGCCATCCGGACCGAGGGTCTCACCAAGCGGCTCGGCGGCGTCGACGTCGTCGACCGGCTCGACCTCTCCGTGCCGGCCGGGTCGGTGTTCGGGTTCCTCGGCCCCAACGGATCGGGGAAGACCACGACCATCCGGATGCTGCTCGGGCTCATCGAACCGACCGCCGGGACGGCCACGGTCCTCGGCCGGCCGATGCCCGACGGTGCCCTCAGCGTCCTCCCGGCCATCGGTGCCCTGGTGGAGGGACCGGCCTGGTATCCGTGGCTGTCGGGCCGGCAGAACCTGCTGCGCATGGACGCCGCCGGTGCCGCCGGCGGCCGGTCCGACCGCCCGGCGCGCATCGATTCGGCGCTCCAGCGTGTCGGTCTCACCGCCGCCGCCCACAAGAAGTACCGGGCCTACAGCCTCGGGATGCGCCAACGGCTCGGTCTGGCCAACGCGCTGGTCCGGCCCCGGGAGCTCCTGATCCTCGACGAACCGACGAACGGGATGGACCCCCAGGGCACCCGGGAGATCCGCCACCTGATCCGCGACGTCGCGGCCGAGGGCACCACCGTCTTCCTCTCGAGCCATCTCCTGAGCGAGATCGCGCAGATCTGCACCCACGCCGCGGTCATGAACCTCGGGCGGATCGTGGCCCAGGGATCGCTCGAGGAGCTGCAGGCGGCCACCGTCAGCCAGGTCAGGGTCGACACGGACGACGTGACCCTCGCCGCCGACACGTTCCGCCGCTGCGGTCTGTCCCCGGTGATCGGCGACCGGTCCGTGACGGCCGACTTCGACGGCCGTCCGCCCGAAGAGTTGTGCCGGGTGTTGGTGGAGGCCGACGTCCGCGTCGCCGGTTTCGTCGTCGAACGCCCGTCGCTCGAAGACACCTTCGTGGCCCTGACCGGGGAGGGATTCGATGTGGCGCGCTGAGCTGGCCCATCTCTTCCGCCGCCGGCGGGTGCACGCCCTGCTGGTCGTG
>JAUZEX010000725.1 GCA_030838815.1 Actinomycetota bacterium | reverse complement strand
ACCCGGACCCGGACACCTTCGACATCCGGCGCCCGGCCGAGGACCACCTGAGCTTCGGGCACGGGATCCACAACTGCCCCGGCGCCAACCTCGCCCGTTTGGAGATGCAGGCCGTCGTCAAGGCGCTGCTCAAGTACGCCCGCCAGCTGGAGCCCGGACAGCCCGTCCGGCGCCTGAACAACATGAGCCGCGGCCTCGACAGCCTGCCGGTGACCGTCGCCGCCGGCTGAAGCCGGCGGCGGGGGTTCAGCGCTTGGCGCCGTCGCGTGCCGTTGGCCGACCGGCGAGCAGGCCGTGGACGAGGAGGGCGTCGAATTCCTGCACGATCTCGTCGGGGGAGCGCCCGCTCGTCCGGAACCAGCGGTAGAGCCAGTTGCACATCCCGAGGATCGCCATCGTGACCAGCGCCGCGTCGGCCTCCCCCCGGAATTCCCCGGCGTCGATCCCGGCCTGGACGAGCTCCTCCACCCGGGTGGCGAACTCCCGTTGCCGGGTGATCACCCGCCGCGCCCTCGGGTCGCGGCGCAGGTCGAGCTCCTGGAAGAAGACGGCGAACTCCTCCAGATTGTCGGTCATGATCTCGACGTGGTCGGAGACCATCTGCCGGAGTCGGTCGGCCGCGGGCTGGCTCGAGTCGTTCTGCCGGATGCGCTCCAAGGCCCGGTCGAGGGCCTGTTCGCAGATCTCGAGCAGGATGTCGTTCTTCTTCGGGTAGTAGTAGTAGACGGCCGCCTTGGTCACGCCGAGGGCGGAGGCGAGATCCTCCATCGTGGCCGAGTTGTAGCCCTTCTGGCGGAATACCTTGGCGGCTTCGCTCAGGATCCGTGCTCGGCGGAGCTCGTATTGTTCGTCGTTCCGCACACGGGCCAACGCGGGTTCTCCTAGCGGTCGTCCGCACCTATTACACCAGACGGGGCGCCCCCGCGGGCGCTTCTCCTGCAAACGTTGACTGGTCAGTTAGTGTATTTTAGGCGGCCATGGGCGCCTGGGAAAGTGCTGCGGCGCCGTCGGGCCCGGTGGGGGATCCGGCCCCGGTCCCCTCCGCCGATCTGCACGTCCACGCCTCGATGCGGGCCGAAGAAGCCGGCGCCGTCGCCGAGGCGCTCCGGCGGCTCCATCACCAGGGCCTCCAGCGACTCTGGGTCTACGCCCACGTCGTGGCGCTCGATGCGGCGGACTACCAGGACCGCCTGGCCCGACTGCCGGTTCCGGCGTTGCGTCACTACAACGGTCCCGGGGTCGACGACTCGGTCGAGGCCGCCACGAGGTTCCTGGCGTCGGTTTCTGACGGCCCCGAGATCGACGTCGTCCCGCAGGTCGACGACCTGCATGGCGCGGTGCGGGAGCGTCTCGACGACGTTCTGTGCGCCGGCGTTGTGGCGGTGAAGATCGTGCATGATCTCGACCTGGTCGATCAGGAGCAGGCCGTGCTCGAGTCGGATCATGCCGGGCTGTTGGGTCGGCTGGCGGACGACGGTGTGCCGGCCATCGTGCACCTGGACCTGCGTCGTTCGGAAGCGTGGGTGCGGCGGGTCCTGGCCGATCTGCCGCGACTGCGGCTCACGATCGCCCACCTCGGCTATTCCCGCTCCCGCATGGGCCCGATGCTCGACGAGTTCCAGAACGTCGTCGGCGACATCGCCAACCTGGCGCTACACATCGAGGCGAAGCCCGACTCCTACCGCGCCTTCCTCGACCGGTACGCGGGCCGCATCGTGTTCGGCTCCGACGCCTTCCTCGGGAATCTCTCCGCCGTCGAGGGCCACGGCCGAGCGGTGGCCGGCCTCGGGCTCTCGGACCACGCCCGGAACGCCCTGCTCCACAGCGACTGGTACCCGGAGGACGGCCGATGAAGTTCGAGTCCCTCCGTTACGAACAGCCGGCCGAGGGGGTGGCGCGGATCGTCCTGGCGCGGGAAGAGACCCGCAACGCACAGAACAAGCGACTCCTGTACGAGGTCAACGACGCGTTCGACGCCGCCGGCCGGGACGACGCCGTCAAGGTCGTCATCCTCGCCGCCGACGGTCCCCACTTCTCGTCGGGGCACGACCTGCGGGACAAGAGCCGGATGGACGAGTTCACACCGGTGAGCTGCTGGGGTGGGTTCGATCTACCCGGCGCCGAAGGATGGATGGCGGTCGAGGAGGAGATCTACCTCGGTCTGTGCTGGCGCTGGCGCAACTTCCCGAAGCCCACCATCGCCCAGGTGCAGGGCAAGGCCATCGCCGGCGGGCTCATGTTGGTCTGGGTCTGCGACCTCGTCGTCGCCAGCTCCGATGCTGAGTTCTCCGATCCGGTCGTGGCCTTCGGCGTCAACGGCGTCGAGTTTTTCACCCATGCCTGGGAGCTCGGATCCCGGCGGGCCAAGGAGATGCTGTTCACGGGCGCACCGGTCACGGCGGACGAAGGCCGGCAGCTCGGCATGGTCAACCACGTCGTCGAGCGGGACGACCTCGACCGATTCACGCTGGCTCTGGCGGAGCGGATCGCCCGCCAGCCCAGCATGGGCCTCAAGCTGGCGAAGCAGGCGGTCAACCAGTCACTCGACGCCCAGGGACAATGGACGGCCATCCAGGCCGCCTTCAGCCTCCACCAGCTGGCCCATTCCCACAACATGCAGGTCCACGGTCAGATCGTCGACCCTGGCGGTGCGGCGGTGATCCGCAACCAGTCGCGCCGTTAGACCTTCGACCGACGGTGGCGTCGCGAGATCCAACAGTGCATCACTTCGTGAAGCCGATGTCTTCATAGACCACGCTGGCAAAGCCGAAGGCGCCGAAGTTGGCCAGCTCTGACCTGGTGGCAGCGATGTCGGGCCGCTGATAAAGCGTGAGCGAGTGGACTTCGCCCCAGATGGCGGCGTCGATCTGGTTGGCGAGGTCAATAGCCTTCTGCTCGTCGAATTCGCTCGTCGCCTCATCGAACAGGGCGTCGATCTGAGGAGTGCCGATCCGGGCGAAGTTCTGCTGGAAGTCCAGTTCCCCGCCCCCGCCCGGCTTTGGGGAGACGTAACTCGGCTTGTTCGAGCTGATCGGGAACGGCTTGCCGATGAAGGAGAACACGGTCAACTCGAAGTTCCCGGGGACGATGTACTGCTTGAAGAAGTCCTGCGTCGGGACGGACAGGACGTCGACCCGGACGCCGAGGCGGTCCAGCATCGCTCGCACCAGTTCCGCCACTTGGTTCGAGGAGGCCACGCCGGTGGGGACGACGAAGCGGAGTGCCAGTGGCTTGCCGTCCTTCTTGCGGCTTTTGCCCTCCAGCTTCCAGCCGGCGTCGTCGAGGAGTTGTCTGGCGCTGTTGACATCAGGCGCGCTCAGGATGCCGGCGTTGTTCTGGTAGCCCCGCTGGCTGACCATGAAGATGTGGTTCTGGAGCGGCTTCGCTTCGACGCCGAGAGGACCGACGAGCGCGTTGGCGATGGCAGTGCGGTCGATGGCCATCCCGAGCGCTCGGCGGACGTTCACGTCCTTCAGGATCTCGCCCGTCCCGTTGATCGTGATGCTTCGGAAATCGGGACCGGCCGCCCGGTGGACGGTGATACCGGGAGCGGCCTCCACCCGCTTCAGCCTGTTCACATCGGCGGCGACATCGAGCACATCGATTTCACCGTTGAGGAGAGCATCGACCTGGCCCACAGGATCGATGACCCGGTAGACGATCCCATCGAGCTTCGGCCGGTTGCCCCACCACTTCGGGTTGCGCACGAGGCTGATGGTCTTGGCTGTCTGGTCGAGGCTCTCGAACCGGAACGGCCCGGCCGTGGTGAGCGGCCTCTCCCTCCACCCGTCGTTGAACAAAGCCGGATCGTTGTTCGTCGATGCCGGATACAGCGGCGAGAACAAGGCCTTCCAGTCGGCGTAGGGCCGCCGAAACGTCACCACGACCTCACGGTCGTCGGCGCCCCTGGCGACGCTCTCGATCTGCTCGTAGCCGCTCGACGAGGCGATCCGGTACGCCGGGTTGGATCCCGACAGCGCCTTCCACTGCGCTTCGAAGTCTGCTCCGGATATTGGCCTGCCGTCGTCCCATGCGGCTCGAGGGTTGATCCTGTAGGTGACGACCTGCCGGGGGTCCTTGGCGGTCAGCTCGACCGCGTCGAGGTAGTCCTTGTTCACCGTGGGCCGCGCCTCGGAGTCGAAGCCGAACATCGAGGGCAGCAGAGCCCCGACCACGTTGGCGGTATCAGCCGAGGTGCCGTCGAGCTCCCCGGTGTTGAAATTCGGCGGGGATGCCACGAGCGGCCACCGCAGGGTTCCCCCGTCGGGCAGCTTGTCCCGGCTCACGGGGTTGATGTCGGTGTCGTTCGTCGTGTCGCGCTTGC
>JAUZEX010000701.1 GCA_030838815.1 Actinomycetota bacterium | reverse complement strand
TGGATCACCTCGGGGTGGAACTGCACGCCGTAGACGGCCCGCTCGGTGTCTTCCAGCGCCGCTACCGGCGCCGCCGACGAGGCCGTGACCTTGAAACCCGGGGGGGCGGCCACGATCGAGTCGCCATGGCTCATCCACACCTCCTGCTCCACCGGCAGGTTGGCGAAGAGCAGCGACGAATCGATGACGTTGAGCTCGGTGCGGCCGTACTCCCCCGTCCCCGTCCGGCGGACCTCGCCCCCGAGTTGCTGGGCGATGAGCTGGCAGCCGTAGCAGATGCCGAGCAGCGGCACGCCGGACTCGTAGATCGAGGCGTCGATCCGGGGCGCCCCCTCCACGTGCACCGAGGACGGACCGCCGGAGAAGATGATCCCCTTGGGCTTGCGGGCCAGCATCTCGGCCACCGGCATGTCGCGGGGGACGATCTCGGAGTAGACGTTGGCCTCCCGCACCCGCCGGGCGATCAGCTGGGCGTACTGCGCTCCGAAGTCGACGACCAGGATCAGGTCGCTGTCATCGGGGCGGAGCGACATTTACTTGCCCATTCCGATGCCCTGGCTGCGCTGGAGGGACTTGCCCTCCGTCTTCAGCGCCGGGGCGACCATCACCTCCGCCTTCTGGAACTCCTTCACCGTCTCGTAGCCGCAGGTGGCCATGGAGGTGCGCAGCGCCCCGAACAGGTTGAGGGTGCCGTCGTTCTCGTGGGCCGGGCCGACGAGGATCTCGGCCATCGAACCCTTCTGCCCGACGTGGACCCTCGCCCCCCGGGGCAGGCTGGGGTGGAAGGTGGCCATGCCCCAGTGGAAGCCCTTGCCCGGCGACTCGTAGGCCGAGGCCAGCGGCGAGCCGATCATCACGGCGTCGGCGCCGCAGGCGATGGCCTTGGCGATGTCGCCCCCGGTGCGCATCCCGCCGTCGGCGATGACGTGGACGTAGACGCCAGTCTCGTCGAGGTGGCGCATCCGGGCCCCGGCGGCGTCGGCGATGGCCGTGGCCTGGGGGACGCCGATGCCGAGCACGCCCCGGCTGGTGCAGGCCTGGCCGGGGCCGACGCCGACGAGCACGGCGACCGCCCCCGTCCGCATGAGGTGCAGCGCCGTGGAGTAGGAGGCGCAGCCGCCGACGATGACGGGCAGCTCGAACTCCCGGATGAACTTCTTCAGGTTGAGCGGCTCGACCGTCTTGCTCACGTGCTCGGCCGACACCACCGTGCCCTGGATGACGAGGATGTCGAGTTCGGCGTCGAGCACGGCCTTGGCGTATCGCTCGGTCTTCTGGGGCGTGAGCGAGGCGGCGGTCGTCACCCCGCTGGCCTTGATCTCCTCGATGCGGGCGCCGATGAGCTCGTCTTTGATGGGCTCGGCGTAGATCTCCTGCATCCGCAGCGTCGCCTTCTCCGGCGAGAGCTTGGCGATCTCCTCGAGCAACGGCTCGGGATTCTCGTACCGGGTCCACAGGCCCTCGAGGTTGAGGACGGCGAGGCCGCCGATGCGCCCGATCTCGATGGCCGTGGCGGGCGAGACGGCCCCGTCCATGGCCGCCCCCAGCAAGGGCAGCTCGAAGCGGAAGGCGTCGAGCTCCCAGGAGATGTCGACGTCCTCCGGGTCCCGCGTCCGCCGGCTGGGGACGATCGCGATGTCGTCGAACCCGTAGGCCCGTCGCCCCGACTTGCCGATCCCGATCTCGACTTCCATGGCCCCACTCCCCTAACTCCCGAAACCTCCGGGAATCCCAACGCCCGTTCACCCACGATAGCCGCCGGGTACGACAGGACCCCGCCTCCTCCGACGGCCTAGAGGCTCGTGAGGAGGGTGAGGAAACCGGCCAGGATACGGGCCGTCAATCCCCACACCGTCTCGTCCTCGAGCTCGAAGATGTGGACCTCCCGGGTGAGGACGCCGGTGCCCCAGTGCTCCACCCGGTGGACCCCGTCGGCCATCAGTTCCGACAGAGCGACATCGAAGATCCGCTCCACCTCCCGGGGGTCGGGCCGGAGCTCGGGCTCGGCGGCCAGGACCCCGACGAACGGGGCGACGAGGAACCGGCTCGTGACCGTCGAGATCGTCTCGAGCTCGGCCACCACCTCCACCGCCGCCCGGGGCAGCCCGACCTCCTCCTCCGCTTCGCGGAGCGCGGCGTCGAGCAGCGTCGGGTCGATCTCGGGATGGACCTTCCCGCCCGGGAAGGCGACGTCGCCCCGGTGGGACGGCATCGTGTCCGGCCGGCGGGTGAGCACGACCCTGGTCTCCCCGCCGCTCTCGAAGAGCGGAACGAGGACGGCCGCCGCCTGATTGCCCGGCACCCGGGGCGGATGCGCCGGGGCCGGGAACGCCTTGCACCGGCGGCGGACCTCGTCGAGCGGGAGTCGGCGGGCCTCGGACGGCCTCGTCGTCCACGGCGCCGCCGCCCCGAGCCGGATGGTCGGGGGGCGGGGGATCCGCTGCGCCCCGCCCACCACTATTCCGCCGCTTGGAGCTGCGCCGTCAGCTCCTCCAGCAACTCCTTCATTCCGGCCGTCTTCAGGTTGGCCAGGACCTGCCCGGGCGGAGTCTCGCCCTTCTCCCACTCCATCCACAGGGCGAGCAGCTTGGCCGGATCGATCGGGGGCCTCTCCATGCTAGAAGCCGCCGATTCCACCCATGCCGCCCATGCCCTCCATGCCCGGCATGCCGCCGCCCATGCCCGGGATGCTGCCGGCCGGCGCCGGCGTTGCGTGCTTGTGCTCGGGCTTCTCGGCGATCAGCGCCTCGGTGGTGATGATCATGGCCGCCACCGACGCGGCGTTCTGCAGCGCCGAGCGCGTCACCTTGGCCGGATCGATGACGCCGACCTTGAGCAGGTCGACGAGCTCGCCGGTGGTGGCGTCGAAGCCGACCGTGCCGTCCGCCGCCTCGACCTCCTGCACCGTCACACCGCCCTGGAAGCCGGCGTTCTGGGCGATCCACCGCAGCGGTTCGGCCAGGCTTTCGGCCACCAGGCGGGCGCCGGTCGCCTGGTCGCCGGTGAGGCCGTCGGCCACCAACCGGACCGCGGCCCGGGCCCGGATCAGGGCCGTGCCGCCGCCGGCCACGATTCCCTCCTCGATGGCCGCTCTCGTGGCCGAGAGGGCGTCCTCGATGCGGTGCTTCTTCTCCTTGAGCTCCACCTCGGTGGCCGCTCCGACCTTGATCACGGCCACCCCACCGGACAGCTTGGCCAGCCGCTCCTGGAGCTTCTCGGCGTCCCACTCGGAGAGGGCGTCCTCCATCTGCCACTTGAGCTGCGACTTGCGGGCGTCCACTTCCTCGGCGGAACCGGCGCCCTCGATGATGGTGGTCTCGTCCTTGGTCACGGTGACCTTGCGGGCCTGACCCAGCATGGCGAGGGTGGCGTTCTCGAGCGTGAGCCCGAGATCCGGGGAGAGGACCTGGGCGCCGACGAGGACAGCGAGGTCTTCCAACATCTCCTTGCGGCGGTCACCGAAGCCCGGGGCCTTGACCGCCACCGAATTGAACGTGCCCCGCACCTTGTTCACGATCAGGGTCGCCAGGGCCTCCCCCTCGATGTCCTCGGCTATGAGGAGCAGCGGCCGGCTGGTCTGCATGACCAGCTCCAGGATCGGCAGCAGGTCACGGACCGACGACACCTTCTGGTTCGCGAGCAGGATGTAGGGGTTCTCGAGGAGAGCTTCCTGCCGCTCGGGATCGTTGACGAAGTGGGGCGAGACGAAGCCCTTGTCGAGTTGGATCCCCTCGGTGTACTCGAGCTCGAGCCCGAAGGTGTTGCCCTCCTCGATCGACACGATGCCGTCGCGGCCGACCTTGTCGAAGGCGTCGGCGATGAGCTCGCCGATGGCCTGGTCGCCGGCGGAGATGCCTCCGACCTGGGCGATCTGCTCTTTGGTCTCGACGTCCTTGGCCTGGGCCGCGATCGATTCCACGGCGGCCTTGACTCCGGCCTCGATGCCCTTCTTCAGGTCCATCGGGTTGGCGCCGGAGGCGACATTCTTCATCCCGCCGTGCACCAGGGCCTGGGCCAGGACGGTGGCCGTCGTCGTCCCGTCGCCGGCGATGTCGTTCGTCTTGGTGGCGACCTCCTTGGCCAGCTGCGCCCCCATGTTCTCGTAGGGGTTGGCCAGGTTGATCTCCTTGGCGATCGTCACGCCGTCGTTGGTGATCGTCGGCAGGCCGAACCGGCGGTCGATCACCACGTTGCGGCCTCGGGGCCCGAGCGTCACGCGCACTGCCCGGGCCAGCTTGTTGACCCCGGCTTCGAGACCGCGGCGGGCCTCATCCTGGAAACTCAGCTTCTTCGACATCTCTCCGTCCTCGTCCTGGTCGCCTCGGGTCGCAGCGCGACGGCGGCGCCCTCATGGGGGCGCCGCCTTCGGGCGTTCGCCCGGCTGTGGTGCTGGGTGACTACTTCTTCTTGCTGGAGCCCGTGCCGACCTTGGCCAGCACGTCGCGGCTCGTGAGGATCAGCACGTCTTCACCGTCTGCGGTGATCTCCGTGCCGCCGTACTTGGAGTAGACGACGAGGTCGCCCACGGCGATGCCGAGCGGGATGATCTCGCCCGACTGCTCCGAGCGCCGGCCGGGGCCGACAGCCAGGACGGTCCCCTGCTGGGGCTTCTCCTTGGCGGTGTCGGGGATGACCAGGCCGCTCGCGGTCTTCTCCTCCGCCTCGCTCGGACGGACGACGATGCGGTCATCCAGCGGCTGCAGGTTCATTGCGACAGACCCCTCCTGAAGTTTTCGTGTGGTGCGAATCTCTTAGCACTCTAACCCTTAGAGTGCTAACGGACGCACCGTAGCAAGCCTCTGACAGGCCTGCAAGCTGGCACTCGGGGGGCTCCGCCCCCCGAGGACCCCCCGAAAGACTTACCCCGCCGCTCAGTCGATGGTGGGCAACCGCAGGCCGGGGTGGGCTCCACCCGAGAGGGGGGTCGGGCCGTCGGCCCGGAGCCGCCACCAGGCGGCGGCGGCGATCATGGCACCATTGTCGGTGCAGAGCGACGGGCTCGGCAGGAAGGCACGGCGCCCGTCCGCCTCGGCGGCGTCGAGCAGGCGGGTCCGAAGGCGGGAGTTGGCCGCCACCCCGCCGCCGATGACGACGGTCTTGGCTCCCACCTCGGCCGCCCCCCGGAGGAGCTTCGTGATGCACACGTCGACCACCGCCTCC
The DNA here is from genome assembly GCA_030838815.1 of Actinomycetota bacterium. Taxonomy (GTDB): domain Bacteria; phylum Actinomycetota; class Acidimicrobiia; order IMCC26256; family BP-133; genus BP-133. Next base: position 4,495 of record JAUZEX010000701.1, on the reverse strand, counting down.
TGGAAGGCTGCGGCCACGTCGGTCACCTCAGCGTCGGGTGAGTGCTTCACGTAGGTGGCCACCGCCGTCTTGAGGCCGGAGAAGGAGAAGTCGAAGCCTTCGTCCAGCATCGGCCGGGGGAATTTGATGGCGTCGGGATCGCCGAGGGCCGCCAAGCGGTCGACCTCGGGCCCCCCGGGGTAGCCCAGGCCGATGTGGCGGGCCACCTTGTCGAACGCCTCGCCGGCGGCGTCGTCGATCGTCTGGCCCAGCACGCGGTAGCGGCCGTGGCCCTCCATGGCCACGATCATCGTGTGGCCCCCGGAGACGAGCAGGAAGCACAGCGGCGGCTCGAGGTCGGGCTCCTCGAGGAAGGCGGCGTACAGGTGGCCCTCGAGGTGGTTCACGCCGACGTAGGGGATGCCCTGGCACAACGCCACGGCCTTGGCCGCGCTGACCCCCACCAGGAGCGACCCGGCCAGCCCGGGCCCGGAGCAGGCGGCCACGGCGTGGAGGTCGGAGAGTTCGAGGCCCGCCTCCACCAGCGCCTGCGCGATCACCGGGTTGACGAGCTCGAGGTGGGCCCGGCTGGCGATCTCGGGGACCACGCCGCCGAAGCGGGCATGGAGGTCGACCTGGCTCGCCACCACCGACGACCGCAGGTTCACCCCGTCTTCCACGACGCCGACGGCGGTCTCGTCGCACGACGTCTCGATCCCGAGGATGAGCTGGCCGGTGTCGCTTCCGGCGGTTGGGTCGGCCGCTTCGTTGGCTCCTGCGGTCACTGGTTCACCTTCATAGGGGTTGGTCCTCCACCTCGGTCGTTCCGGGGACACCGGCCTCGATGGAGTCGAGGAGCTGGGTGTACTCCTCGCCGGCGACGTCCTCGGCCCACATCACGAGGGCGTCCTCCTTCGTCTCGGCGTAGTAGTTCTTGCGCACCCCGACGGGCCGGAACCCGAAGCGCCGGTAGAGGTTCTGGGCCGGCTTGTTGCCCAGCCGGACCTCCAGCGTGAGGCTGGTCGCCCCCCGCCGGCGGGCCTCGTGGGCCAGGGCCAGGAGGAGCCGGGTGCCGACCTTGTGGCGGTGCCAGGCAGGGTCGACGGCGATGGTGGTGACGTGCCCGTCGTCGAGGGTCATCATCAACCCGGCGTACCCGACGACCTGCCGGCCGACGAAGGCGACGTAGTAGGCCCTGGTCGAGCGCAGCGCCAGCTCCGACAGGAACAGCGACATGCTCCACGGCACGGGGTACACCTTGGCCTCGATGCGCAGCACGGACCGGAGGTGCCGGCGCCGCATGGCCAGGAGGCGGACCTCGAGATCGTCAGGTTGCAGATCGGCGGCCATCATCACCGGATCATCATCGGGCCTGCTTGACCCAGTTCATCTCGGCGTCGGACAGGCGGAGGTAGAGCGGGTGGACATCGCGGGGCTGGGCGAAGTCCTCCCGCTGGAACTTGGCCCGGGCCAGCTCGACCAGGGCCGCCACGCTCGGGTAGGAGAGGCCGGGCGGTCCGAACTCGGCCCGTTCCAGGTCGTAGAACTGCTCCCGGTAGCGGAGCGCCCCGTCGCCCAGCAGGAGGACCTCCTCGCTGCGGGACATGAGCTCGGCGCAGAGGTCGGCCGGCGTACCCACCTCGTACTCCGACAGCCGCTGCACCCCGCCGGGAACCTGGCGGTAGGTGGCGTAGAACACCTCGCCTCGGCGGGCGTCGAGCGCCGGCACCACGAGGCGGTCGGTGTAACGCACCTCGAAGGCCAACAGGTCCAGGCTGGGGACGGCAATCAACGGGATCCGCAGGGCCTGGGCCATGACCTTGGCGGTGGTGACCCCCACCCGCAGCCCGGTGAAGAGGCCCGGGCCGATCCCGACCCCGATGGCCGACAGCTGGTCGAGCGACAGGTCGAGCTGCTCCAGCAGGTAGGCGATGGCCGGAGCGAGGTGCTCGGCGTGATGCTGGGGACGGGCGAGCTGGATCCGGCCGATGACCTGGTCGTCGGATCCGATGGCCACCCCGACCTGAGGGGTGGCGGTGTCGAGACAGAGCAGCAGCATCGGACTACTCCTCCGGCTCGTGGTGGTCTTCGTCGGAGCCGCAGCTCTCGACGATCGCGGCCAGCCGGCCGCTGCGGCGCCGCCAGGACTCGCCCAGGAGGACGAGTTCGATGATCCGCTCGTCGGGACCGACGCCGGGCATGAGGCGCACCTCCAGCCGGTCGGGAGGCAGGGCGCTGCCCGCCATCTCTCCCCACTCGATCAGGGTCACGCTCTCCTCGAGCTGTTCCTCGATGCCCAAGTTATGCAGCTCTTGGACCCTTTCGAGCCGGTAGATGTCGACATGGCAGAGGCGGACCCGGCCTTCGTACTCCCGTACCAGCGTGAAGGTGGGGCTCACCACCGGCCCGTCGACGTCGAGGCCCCGGCCCACGCCCTGGGCCAGCGCCGTCTTGCCCGACCCCAGTTCGCCGGAGAGCACGACGACGTCGCCCACCACGAGGACGTCACGCCCCAACTGCTCGCCCAGCGCCCGGGTCTCCTCGACGGAATGGGTGACGACCTTCATCGGATCCACACCCGGCGCGCCACAGAGCCGGGACCGGTCGGAATGGAGAGCAGCGAGGCCTCCGGTGGCTGTTCAGAGGCCCCTGGAGGGCCACCGAGGGACGGGCAATTCTACCCCAGGCGCGCAGGGTAGGCGTCAGGGAGTCAGAGAGAGACCGCGGCGAGCACCGCCGCCCGCACCGCCCGGGCCACCGCCTCCGTCGCCGCCACCCGCAGCCGGTCGGGATGGGCCTCGATGTCGCCGGTGGCGAGCACGGCGGCGAAGTCGCCGTCGTAGCGGGTATGGGCCGGGCGGATCGCCTGGGCCAGGCCGTCGTGGGCCGACTGGGCCAGCAGGTGACACTCCGCCTTGCCGACCCGGGCGTCGGTGGCCACGACCACCAGCGTGGTGTTCTCGAACGGCGTCGGCGCCGGGAACGCCGGCGCGCCGTCGGGGGCCGTGGAGCCGGCCAGGACGACTCCGTCGGGGCCGACAACGTCGCCGGCCGGGTTGCAGGCGACCAGGGCGCCGACTGTGGCGGCGCCCTCCCGGACGGACGCCGTCCCCAACCCGCCGGGCACGGCGTACTCCCGGCCCCGCCACTTCCCCACGGTGGCGCCCCGGCCCGCGCCGACACGGCCGGAGACGGCCGGTGCACCCCGGGCGGCGTCGACGGCCGCCGCCCAGCCCTGTTCCGCCCCCGGCGCCTGGGCCACCGGCAGGTCGAAGAGCGCCGCCCCGACCACGATCGGCACCGGCCCCCCCGGCGTCGGCAAGCCCTGGCCCCGCTCGGCCAGGAAGCGGATGACGCCGTCGGCGGCGGCCAACCCGAAGGCCGACCCGCCCGACAGCACCACGGCGTCGACCCGCTCCACGAGCCGGGTCGGTTCGAGCAGGGCCGTCTCCCGGGTGGCGGGCGCCCCGCCCCGGACCTCGCCGGAACCCACCGTGCCCGACGGCGCCCACACGACCGTGACGCCGGTGTCGGGCCCGGTCCAGTGCCCGACCCGGATCCCGGGCACAGCGGTGATGGTCACGAACCGGTCGGCGTCAGGCTGGGCCGATTCACGTTGGGCTGATTCAGGGTTCGCTGCTTCAGCCCACGTAGCGGCGGGGAACGCGGTCCCCGATCCCGCAGCACACCTCGTAGGGGATCGTCCCGAGCTTCGCCGCCCACTCCGCGGCGCTGACGGTCTCGTCGCCCTGCCGCCCGAGGAGGACCACCTCCGTGCCGATCTCCACGTCGCCGGCGGCTTCGCTGGGCCCGAGATCGACCAGCAGCTGGTCCATGGTGACGGTGCCGGCAATGGGCTTTCGGCACCCGCCGATGAGGACCTCGCCGCCGACCTCGCCGAGCCGGCGGGGGACGCCGTCGGCGTAGCCGACGGGCACGGTGACGACGGTCGAGGGGACGTCGAGCTCGTAGCGCAGCCCGTACGACAGGCGCTCACCGGCGACGAGCCGGCGTACGTAGCTGACCCGAGCCTTGAGGCTCAGGGCGGGCTTGAGCGGGAGACGCCCGTCGAGCTCGGCGGCGGGGGCGATGCCGTAGACGGCGATCCCGCACCGCACGAGGTCGTAGCGGGCCTCGGGCACGGTGAGGACACCGGCCGAGTTGGCCGCGTGCACCAGCGGCGGGCGGATCCCGGCGCGGGCCAGTTCCTTGCGGACGGCGTCGAAGACCGCCACCTGGCGGGTGGTGTAGGGGTTGTCCGGCTCGTCGGCCACCGCGAAGTGGGTGAGAAGGCCCTGGAGGTGCAGCTCCCGGTGCTTGGCGATGGCGGGGGCGAGGTCGAGGGCCTCGCTCGGCGAGCACCCGATCCGGTGCATGCCGGTGTCGACCTTGAGGTGGACGGGCTGGGGGTCGACAGCGCCGGCGTCGGCCGCCGCCTTGGCCAGGGCCTCGACGAAGCGCCCGCTGTGGACGACGGGGGTGAGCCCGGCGTCGACGACGGCCCGGGCCGCCTCCA
>JAUZEX010000685.1 GCA_030838815.1 Actinomycetota bacterium | reverse complement strand
CCGCCGGGTCGGTCGAGGCCGTCGTCGATCTGCTCACCACCGTCGGCGCCGCAGCCGCCCGCGGCGCCCGGGGCGAGGCGGAGCGGCACACCCGCGCCCTCCACGCCGACGGTTACGCCGGGCCGCTCGAGCCGTGGGACTGGCCGTACTACGCCACCCGGGAACGCCGGGCCCGCCGGGCCATCGACGAGGCGGGCCTGCAGCAGTTCTTCGTCCTCGACCGCGTGATCGAAGACGGGCTGTTCGCCGTGGCCAACGCCCTCTACGGCCTGACCTTCCAGCCCCGCTCCGACCTCCCGACTCCTGATCCGGACGGGATCGTCTGGGCCGTGGGTGATGACAACGGCGAGTGTCGCGGCCTGCTGTACCTCGACCCGTTCGCCCACGATGGCAAGCAGGGCGGCGCCTGGATGGACGCCTACGCCGAGCCGGCACCCCTGATGGGGCGCTTGCCGCTGGTCTTCATGACCCTCAACATCGAGCGCCCCGCCGACGGCGCCCCCGCCCTCCTCACCCCACTCGACGTCCGGATCCTCTTCCACGAGTTCGGCCACGTCCTGCACATGCTGCTGTCCGACGTCGCCTATCCCCGCGTCGCCGGGATCAACGTCGCCGACGACGTGGTCGAGTTTCCGTCCAAGTTCCACGAGTCGCTGGCGACGCGACCCGATGTCCTCGCCCGGTTCGCCCGTCACCACGAGACGGGCGCAACCCTCACTGAGACCGAGGTGGCCTCGCTCGACGCCTTCATCCGCGATGGCGCGGCCTACATCTCGACGCAGGGTACGGCCAACGCGCTGCTCGACCAGGCCTGGCACGGTCTCGCCCCGGGGGAGACGGTGGCGCCGGAGGACGTCGACGCCTTCGAGGCCGCCGTCCTGGAGCGCTACGGACTTTCGGTGCCGGGCGTCGGCTTCAACTACCACTCCACGTTCTTCAGCCACGTGTTCGACGGTCCCTATCCCGGCACGCACTACTCGTACTCGTGGTCGGCCGTCCTGGAGGCGATGGCCCTGCTGTGGCTCGACGAGCAGGGCGGCCTGACCCGGGCCAACGGCCAGCGGCTGCGCGACGCCCTCCTGTCCCGCGGCGCGGTCGTGGATCCCATCGCCGCCCTCCGCTCCCTCACGGGCCGGGAACCGTCCGTCGAGCCGCTCCTCGCCCGTCGAGGCCTGGTCCGCTGAACCCGCTCCCGCGAACGCGTTGGCACGACGTCATGCCGGTCGACGATCTCTGGATCGGCGAGCTGGCCGGGATGGTCGTGGCAGGCCACAACGTGCTCGTGGTGAACCCCGACGGCGAGATCCGCGCCTTCGAGGATCGTTGCCCGCACCTGTCTTCACCGTTGAGCGAAGGCACGCTCGACGGCCCCCTGCTCACCTGCTCCACCCACCTGTGGGAGTTCGACTGCCTCACCGGCGCCGGGATCAACCCCGCCACCTGTGGCCTCCTGCCCTACCCGGTCCGGGTCGAGGACGGGACCATCCAGGTGGGCTTCGGACCGGCGCCGTCAGGGGTTACTGAAGATCAGTAGCAGTACCCGTGGTCGTAATCCCAGCGGTCGCAGTAGCCGGGGCCGTACCAGGACCCATAGCGGCGGTAGTAGTAGTCGCAGTCGTCCCAACGGCGGTAGTAGGGACGCCCGTCGTAGGAGTACGGACGGCCGTCGCGGTCGTAGTAGTAGCCGTCCCGGTAGCCGTAGCACCGAGGGCCGTACGACCGGTAGTAGTAGTCGTCATTGTCGTAGTACCGGTGAGACCGGTAGTCGTTGTCCCAGTCACGATCCCGGTTCCGCTCTTCGGCCTCATGCCGCTCATGGGCTTCATGCCGTTCGTGCGCTTCATGGCGTTCGTGCGCTTCATGCTCTTCGTGCGCTTCATGCTTTTCCTGCGCTTGATGACGGCTGTCGGCCAAGGCGGTCTGCGGCGCCCCAAAGAGCATCATCCCGCCCAGGAACGTCGAAACGATGATCCGCTTGAGCATCGTCAATCCTTTCCTCACCAGGTGGAGCCGCGGGCCTCCGCTGGCCTTTGCGCCAGAGGGCTCAGTTCCGCAAACCGAGATAAAGTTAGACAAAGCCTACTCTCACCGCAACGACCCTGCCCGGCACAGAAGGGTTGAACTGGTGCTCCGGAAAGCGGGCGTCCGCTTCCGACACGGGAACGCTTGTGCACAAACCCGTCACCCAGACGGGTTCATCCAAAAACGTTCGCGGGGCAACCGCTCCGAGGTGCCGATCCTCCTCGGCGAGTCAGCGCGCCGGACGGCTCCGTCCCTTTGCGAAACCCGGCCGCGGCAGACGGTCCGATGCTCTGGCCTCTGCGCTTCCCTCCGGACATCGGACGGGCCATCGGGACGGCCGGAGCCTACTCGGACCTAATCGACGGAAAAGCCCTCTGACCTGCCACTCTGATAGAGGCGGCGAGCGGAATTGAACCGCTGTACAGGGTTTTGCAGACCCTGGGATCCGCTCCGAATTACACCCATGTAGTCTGTGTTTCCGCAGGTCACAGCCACTTTCTAGTTGCCCGGGAGTGACCGTGACGACCCCCAAAGAGCACGAATTTCGTGCTCTTTTCGTGCTCCCGTGCTCTTTTCGTGCTCTTTTTGGGCTCTTTCGGACCCGCTAAAGCCGCTCGAAGTTGCTCACTCTCCGAGATGACCGGAGGCGGCTCGACGAGTCAGTGAGGGAGCACGAGGAATGGGTATCGGCGACCACCTGGCTGGTCGCTTTGGTCACGGCTCGATGCCCTGGCCCAGCCCTTCCCAGAGGTCATCCTTTACCTGCCGAAACCCCTCCGCATCGGGCGCCGGGCCGAGATGGTCCCCACTCCCCAGGTAGCTGCGGATGGGTCGTCCGGAGACCACAACGAACTCCACGTGGGCCCCGGGGCCGACTCCCAAGAGCGCGACCTGCCGGCGGTCGATAAGGATCTCGCCGTTCGAGGTCACGACACCCTCCAGCACCGGGTCGTTCGGCATGGTCGCCATGAGACAAGCGTATCTACGGACCCGTCCCGGTTCTCGCAGGGTCCCGTTCCCTCTACCTCTAGGGGGAGGAAGGGGGCATCATGGTGACGTGAGCACGACGTCCGAGTACGCCTACGGGCCGCCGCCGACGGGTGGGTTTTACGCCTACCGGCCCATTGCCGTGGCCGCCGACCTCGACGCCCTTCATGGCCCGCTCGACGGTGTGGTGCAGCTCCCGTCGCAGATCGACACCTCAGCCCGG
>JAUZEX010000655.1 GCA_030838815.1 Actinomycetota bacterium | reverse complement strand
GAAGGGAAGTTCCTCTACTTCCTCTCCTACCGGGTCTTCGATCCCGTCTACGACTCGCTCTACTTCGACCTCGGCTTCCCCCGGGCGATCCGCCCCTACCTCGTGACCCTGTCGGCCGACGAGCCGTCGCCCTTCGTGCCGAAGCCGAGAGGAATGGGCGGGGCGGCCACCAAGGCCGCGCCCCAGAAGGCTCCCGCCGAGACGAACGCCGAAGGGAAGGAGGAGCCGACCGGCCCTGCGCCGCTGCGGATCGACCTCGACGGGATCAGCGAGCGCATCGTGCCGGTGCCCGTCCCCGAGGGGCGCTACTCCCAGGTCGTCGGCATCAAGGGGAAGATCCTGTTCACCTCCTGGCCCGTCCAGGGGAGTCTCGGCCGGGACTCCTTCTCCGGAGGTCCCGGTCCCCGCGGCACTCTGGAGGTCTACGACCTCGCCGAGCAGCGCCACGACGTCCTCGTCGCCGGGATCTCGGTCTTCAAGGTCTCCCGCGACAGCCAGACGCTGGCCTACCGTTCGGGACGGCGCCTCCGGGCGGTCAAAGCCGGCGAGAAGCCACCCGACAACGACGACGGCGCCAGCCGTCGCAACGGCTGGCTCGACCTCGACCGGGTGCGGGTGTCCGTCGACCCCGGCAGCGAGTGGATGCAGATGTTCAAGGAGGCCTGGCGCCTCCAGCGTGACCATTTCTGGGCCGAGGACATGTCGGGCGTCGACTGGTGGCTCGTCCTCGACCGCTACCTGCCCCTGGTCGGGAAGGTGGCCACCCGGCTCGAGTTCTCCGACCTCATGTGGGAGATGCAGGGGGAGCTCGGGACGTCCCACGCCTACGAGCTCGGCGGCGACTACCGGCCCGCCCCGGCCTACCTGATCGCCCATCTCGCCGCTGACCTCGCCTGGGACCCGGATCCCGACGGCACCGGGGCCGGGACCTGGCGGTTCGCCCACATCGTGGCTGGCGATCCGTGGGACCCGGAGGCCGGCTCGCCGCTCCGGGCGCCGGGCGTACGCATCGCCGCCGGCGACCGGCTCCTGGCCGTCAACGGCCGCCCCGTCGACGCCGACACCACCCCGGCGTCGTTGCTGGTCAACCAGGCGGGCCTGGCCGTCGAGCTGACGGTGGCGCCGGCGAACGGCCCGGGCCCTGATGGCACCGGGCGGCGCACCGTCGTCGTTTCGACCCTGCGCGACGAGCGCCCGGCCCGGTACCGGGAGTGGGTGTCGGCCAATCGGGCCCGGGTCCACGAGGCGACCGGGGGCCGGGTCGGCTACGTCCACCTGCCCGACATGGGCGCCCGGGGCTATGCCGAGTTCCACCGCTCGTACCTGGCCGAGGTGGAGCGCGACGCGCTGGTCGTCGACGTCCGCTTCAACGGCGGCGGCCACGTCAGCCAGCTGGTGCTGGAGAAACTGGCCCGGCGCCGCATCGGTTACGACGTCAGCCGGTGGGGCGAGCCCGAGCCCTACCCGGCCGATTCGCCGGCCGGCCCGCTGGTGGCGATCACCAACGAGCACGCCGGCTCCGACGGCGACATCTTCACCCACTGCTTCAAGCTCCTCGGCCTCGGCCCGGTGGTCGGGAAGCGCACCTGGGGCGGCGTCATCGGCATCTCTCCCCGCCACGCCCTGGTCGACGGGAGCCTCACCACCCAGCCGGAGTACGCCTTCTGGTTCTGCGACGTCGGCTGGAGCGTGGAGAACTACGGAACCGACCCCGACTTCGAGGTCGACATCCGCCCTCAAGACCACGTGGCCGGCCAGGACCCGCAGCTCGACCAGGCGCTGTCCCTGGCGCTGGCCGCCCTGGAGGGCCACCAGCCGCTCAGCGCCGACCTGGCCCAGCGCCCGAGGCTGGAGCTCCCGACGCTGCCGCCCCGGGACGGCGCGGCGGCCAACGGCGCCCCGGCCCCGAAGGCGGCGGCTCGGAGGGGCGCGGCCCCGAAGGCCGCTGCGGCCCCGAAGGCGGCTGCGGCCCCGAAGGGCGCCGGCGCCCGGAAGGGCGCCGGGAAGGTGGTCCCTTAAGCGGAGCGGCGGGAACGGACGAGCCGGCGGAGGTAGGCCTCGGCGTCGGCCGGGTCCATGGGCCGGGCGAACAGGAAGCCCTGCCCGGCGGGGCATCCGAGCCGGTACAGCTGGGCCAGCTGCTCGGCTGTCTCGACGCCCTTGGCCACCACCGGTACGCCGCGCTCGCCGGCCAGGGCGAACGCCGCCGCGAGGGCGGGCGGTGCCTCGGCCAGCCGGGCCGTCACCCCCCGGTCCAGCTTCACCAGGCGGACGGGCAGCGTCCACAACCAGCCGTCCATCTCGGGTGACCCCGACCGGTTGCCGGGGCGGGGGGCACCGATGTCATCGACGGCCAAGCCCACGCCGAGGTCGGTGAGGGCCCGGAGGTTGCGCACCGCCCGGTCCTGGGGAGCGGCGTAGGCCGCGGCCTCGTTCACCTCCACCACGAGCCGTTCCGGCGGTAGGCCGGCGGCGTCGAGGGCCTGGGCGGCGCGGTCGACCAGGCGGCGGTCCCGCAGCTCCAGCTCTGACAGGTTGACGGTCACGTCGACGCCGCCGGCCTCGGCCAGGCGGCCCCGCCACAAGGCCAGCCGCCGCGTGCTCTCCTCCAGCACCCAGGCTCCGATGGGAACGATGAGGCCGGTCTCCTCCGCCAGCGGCATGAAGTGGGCCGGGCCCAGGAGCCCCCGGGACCAGTGCCGCCACCGGCACAGCGTCTCGAAGGCGACGATCTGTCCATGGGTCAGATCGACGATCGGCTGGTAGCGGAGCACGAGGTCACCGGCGGCGAGGGCGTTGCGGAGGTCGGCCTCCATCGTGAGGCGCTCGACCAGGGCCGCCGTCTGCGCCAACGACGGCGCCCGGCCCGGCGGCCCGGCGCCGGCCGGCGTCGCCAGGAGCATCTCTTCGAGGTCGGCGCCGGCTGCGGGCGGCGGGCGGACGCGGCCGGACCGGGTGAGCAGGGCGGCCGCCGCCGCGGCGCCGAGAGCGCCGACGCGGCCGGGCAGCGATCCGGACGACGACATGGGGTTCCCTCCGTGGAACTCGTCCGGGGCCATCCCGTGCCCCGGGTCTTCGCCGTTCCCATCGGCTCCGGGCCACCGCTCCTGAGGCCGGGGGAAGGCGACACATGGCTCAAGCGGGCCGGCGGGGTGACCGATATGACGTCTATCTGTCCATCCGGACGGGTCCTACGGGCGGAACTCGGGGGGACCAATGGAACTGTCGGCCCAGGGAACGGGGGGTGTCCCCCTGACACGGGCGGCGGGAGCGGCCAAGGATCGCGACCGGCGACTGGCCGTCGTCGCTCTCCTGGTCATCGTGCTGGCCGCCGGCCTCGGTACGCTCGGCGCCGTGCTGACCGGATTCACGTTCATCTAGCGATGACGCAAGGGCGGTGAGGCGGCCGTGGCCGCCAACCGTACGATCAAGGTTCTCGCCGCTGGTGGGGCGGTGGCCGGTGCGGCCGCCGCCGCGGCGGCCGTCGTCGCCGGTCCGGCGCTGCGCGACGAGGCCCGACGGCTCCGCCGCCTGGCCCGCCCCCTCGGGGTGGCGCCGCCCGGTGCGCCGATCCCGCCGCCCCTCCCGCCCGGCTCCGTCGTGCTCCTGCCCGGCCGGGGCGAGGTCTTCGTGCGCGATAGCGGGGACGGCGGCCCCGCCCCGCCCGTCCTGCTCCTCCACGGCTGGACGGTCAGCGCCGATCTGAACTTCTTCGCCGTGTACGGCGAACTGGCCGCCCGGCACCGGGTCGTGGCCCTCGACCACCGGGGGCACGGCCGGGGCATGAGACCCCGGACGCCGTTCTCGCTCGAGGAGTGTGCCGAAGACGCCGCCGCCCTCCTGCGCCAGCTCGGGCTCGGGCCGGTGATCGCCGTCGGCTTCTCGATGGGCGGCCCCATCGCCATGCTGCTCCACCACCGCCACCCGGACCTCGTGGCCGGGATGGTCTTCTGCGCCACGGCCCTCGAATGGAAGGCCAGCGCCCGGGAGCGCATCCTGTGGCGGGGCGTGAGCCTCCTCGAGGTCGCCCTCCGCAGCGGGACGGGCGAGGGCATCGTCGCCCGCGTGCTGCGGGAGATCATCGACGGCTCCCCGGAGCTGGAGGCGCTCGAGCCGTGGGTGCGGGGCGAGTTCCACCGGGGCTACGCGCCCGACCTGGCCGGCGCCGGCCGGGCGCTGTCGGCCTACGACGGCCGGACGCTGGCCCCCGGCGTCGACGTCCCCTGCGCGGTGATCGTGACCACCACCGACCAGCTCGTCCGGCCCGAGAAGCAGTACGAGCTGGCCGACGCCACGGGCGCCGAGACCTTCACGCTCGACGGCGACCACTTCGCCCCGTTCAGCCACGGGCCGGCCTTCGCCAAGGCCATCGGAAGCGCAGTCGACCGGGTGACCGAGGCCCTCTGAGCTCTAACCCTCCCTCGCCGCGGCCGCCTCGGCCACGATCTTGTCGGCCAGGTTGGGCGGGGCCGGGTCGTAGTGGGAGTGGGTGGCGACGAAGCGGCCCCGGCCGCCGGTCAGCGACCGGAGGTCGATGGCGTAGCGGATCACCTCCGAGGTCGGCACCAGGGCGGTGATCTCCTGCTCCCCGTTCCCGACCGACGTCGTGCCCTGGATACGGCCCCGCTTGGAGTTGAGGTCACCCATCACGTCGCCCTGGTAGGCCTCGGGCACGGTGATGACCAGCTCGCTGATCGGCTCCAGGAGGACGGGCCGGGCCTTGGCCGCCGCCTCCTTGAACCCCAGCGAGCCCGCCATCTTGAAGCTCATCTCGGAGCTGTCGACGGGGTGGTACTTGCCGTCGTAGCAGGTGACCTTGACGTCGACGACGGGAAACCCGAGGGCTCCCCCGTGGACGATCGTGTCGGCGACGCCCCGCTCCACGGCGGGGATGAACTGGCGGGGGATGGCGCCGCCCACGATGGCGTCGGAGAACTCGAACCCGCCGCCCCGCTCGAGGGGCTCGACCCGCAGGAAGGCGACACCGAACTGGCCGTGACCCCCGGTCTGCTTCTTGTACTTCCCTTCCGCCTCCGCCTTCGTGCCGACGGTCTCCCGGTAGGCGACCCTCACGTCCTCCTGCTC
>JAUZEX010000592.1 GCA_030838815.1 Actinomycetota bacterium | reverse complement strand
TCGCGGCAACCCCCTGGCGTTGTTGGAGCTGCTCCGGGGGTTCACACCGGCGGAGCTGGGGGGCGGGTTCGGACTCCCCGGCGGGGGGCCGCTCCCCGGGCGGATCGAGGAGAGCTTCCGGCGGCGGCTCGAGGCTCTTCCGGCCGACACCCGACTTCTGCTCCTGCTGGCGGCGGCCGACCCTGCCGGTGCACGGTCATGGCGCCGGGAACGTGCCGTCGTAGGTCCACGGTCGTCGTCGCATTCCCGCACGGCAGGGCCTGGACCGGCGCGCCAGCCGAAGCGTCGCAGGCGTGCCCTGCGTCACCCACAGCTGGGCGGCGCCGGCCCGGCCGGCGGCGGAACGGGGGCTGTACCCGGGGTTGGCCCCGAGCCAACTCCGCAACGCCGAGAGGACCGAGGCCCTCGGGCTCGGGCTGACGGTTCCCCGGGCCGGGATGACGGCCGCGACGTTGCGGACCGCGGCCCAGGGATGAAGCGGTTTCTGAACTACCTCACACCCGTGAACGTCTTCCGGGCGATGACCATCCGCTGGATCTGGTTGGTGCCCTCGTAAATCTGGGTGATCTTGGCGTCGCGGAACATCCGCTCGACAGGGAACTCCTTGGTGAAGCCGTAGCCGCCGAGGAGCTGGACGGCGTCGGTGGTGACCTTCATGGCCACGTCGCCGGCGAAGCACTTGGCCATCGACGCCATCCGGGTGAGGTCGGGATGGTTGGTGTCGGCCATGGCCGACGCCCGGTAGACGAGGCCGCGGGCGGCCTCGATCTCCATCGCCATGTCGGCCACCATGAACTGGAGGCCCTGGTAGCTCGTCAGCGGCTGGCCGAAGGTGCGGCGCTCGTTCATGTAGTTGCTGGCGTAGTCGAGCGCCCCCTGGGCGATTCCCACCGCCTGGGCGCCGATGACCGGCCGGGACCAGTCGAATGTGCCCATGGCGTAGTAGAAGCCCTTGCCCTCCTCCCCGACCAGGTTCTCATGGGGGACCCGCACGTCCTCCAGGATCACCTCGCCGGTGGGGCTGGCCCGGATCCCGAGCTTGTGCTCCAGCTTGCCGACGGAGAAGCCGGGCGTGTCCTTCTCGACCACGAAGGCGGAGATGCCCCGGTGGCCGGCGGACCGGTCGGTCTTGGCGAAGACGGTGTAGAAGTCGGAGATCCCGGCGTTGGTGATCCATTGCTTACGGCCGTTGATGACCCACTCGTCGCCGTCCCGGACGGCCTTGGTGGTCATCGAGGCGACATCGGAGCCGGCCTCGGCCTCGGACAGGCAGTAGCTGGCCTGGGCCCGTCCTTCGCAGATCGGTTTCATGAACCGCTGCTGGATCTCCTTGGAGCCGTAGCGCATGACCGGGGTCATGGCCAGGTCGCAGATGGCCGGGATCAGGGACGAGGCGGCGTCGACCCGGGCGATCTCCTCGATGCAGATGGCCCAGGTCACATGGTCGGCGCCCGAACCGCCGCAGTCCTCGGGGAAGGTGAGCCCCATCAGACCCATGGCCGAGAACGCCTCGTGGGCGTGCCACGGGTACTGCGCCTTCTCATCGCACTCGGCGGCGTGGGGGGCGACCTTGTCCTCGCACATCTGGCGGACGGCCTGGCGGAAGTCTTCCTGTTCGTCGCTCGTGAGGAACATGGTTCGACTCTATGCCTCCTGCGAAAGGCCCGTTTCGTCGATTAGTACGACCGCGGGAGCCCCAAGCTGTGCTGGGCCACGAAGTTCAGCACCATCTCCCGGCTGACGGGGGCCGTGCGGAAGAGCCGGGTCAGGCCGTAGAGCGTGGCCAGGCCGTACTCCGTGGCCAGGCCGTTGCCGCCGTGGGTCTGGATGGCCTGGTCGAGCGCCTTGAGCGACGCCTCGGCCGCGGCGTACTTGGCCATGTTGGCCGCCTCGCCGGCGTCCCCCCCGGTGTCGTAGAGCCAGGCCGCCTTCTGGGTCATGAGCCGGGCCTGCTCGACCTCGATCTTGGCGATGGCCAGCGGGTGGGAGAGGCCCTGGTGCATGCCGATGGGCACGCCCCACACCTGGCGGTCGATGGCGTAGGCCGACGCCTTCTCCAGGGCGTAACGGGCGATGCCGGTGCCCTGGGCGGCCCCCATGACCCGCTCGGGGTTGAGGCCGGTGAAGACCTGGCGCAGGCCCTCGTGCTCGGCGCCGATCAGCCGGTCGGCCGGCACCCGGACCTCGTCGAAGAACAGCGTGTACTGCTTGTCGGGGGCGCAGATCTCCATGGGGATGACGGTGCGCTCGAGGCCGGGGGCGTCGGTGTCGACGACGAAGAGCGAGAGCTTGCCCCGCCCCGAGCCCTCGTCGACCCCGGTCCGGGTGACGACGAGCATCTGCTGGGCCTCGTCGACGCCGGAGATGTAGTACTTGGTACCCCGGAGGATGTACTCGTCGCCGTCGCGGGTGGCGGTGGTGGAGATCTTGTGGGAGTTGGACCCGGCGTCGGGCTCGGTGATGGCGAAGGCCATCTTGTAGGTCGGGTCCTCGGCGCCGGCGATCTTCGGCAGCCAGGTGCGCTTCTGCTCCTCGGTGGCGTGCTTGGCGATGACCGAGCCGCAGATGGCCGGCGAGACGACCATGAGCAGCGCCGGGCAGCCGGCCGCAGCCAGCTCCTCGCCGACCATCGACAGCTCGAGCAGGCCCATGCCGCCGCCGCCGTACTCCTCGGGGAGGTTGACGCCGATGAAGCCGGCCTGGGCGACGGCCGACCAGAGCTCGCCCATGCGCCCGTCGGTCCTCGACTTCTCGACGTAGTACTCGTGACCGAAGTCCAGCCCGATTTTGCGGACGGCCTCCCGCAGCATCCCGTGTTCGGCGGTCTCGTTGAAGTCCATGCGCTCCCCCAAAGATGTCAGTTGTCTCACGCTACTTGAACGGGCGGAATTTCGAGAGAAAACCCGGGAAACGAAAAAGAGGACATCCGGCCCGAGACGGCGTATTCCACTCCTGAACGTCCATTTGGGTGAGAAAGCGGCTGCTGGGGAGGGTCCCTACGCCGGCTCCCGGCTGGCACCGCCGGTGAGATGGTGGGAGGGACCCCGGCATCACATGCCGAGCCGCGTCTTCCTGAAGGGACGTGTGACCCGGGTCTCCCGGGTACACGACGGACGAGGCCTGGGTCGGGCCGGCCCTCCTGACCCGGGCCCTCCGTCGCGCCGTCCGCACGGCGGCACCCCGCGATTCAGAGGCCGGTCACCCGCACGAGGACGCCGCGGGTGTCAGGGTCGCTCGACGCCGCCAGAGCCGGGAGCGGTGCCTGGGCGACGATCCTCCCGTCCGCCATCAGCGCCACGGTGGCGGCGCCGAAGCGGGTGATCGCCGCCGTCGACGACGCCGCCAGCATCACCGTCTCGATCCATCGGGCCTGCTCCAGTAGCTCGGGGAGCAGGGCCCAGATCGTGGGGTCGAGTTCGCCGTCGATCACCAGGAGCGGGCGGCGGGCGGCCAGCGCCCGGGCCAGGGCCACCCGCCGGCGCCCACCCCGGCCGAGCCCCTGGACCGGTTCGCCCGCCCGGTCGGCGAGGCCCACGAGGTCGAGGGCGTCGCGGGCGGCGGCCGGGTCATAGGGCGCGCTGTTCCGACTGCGATTGGCCGGCGGACGGCCGACGTTGTCGCCCACCGTGTCGGACAGGAAGACGCCGTCGCCCTCGGGGACCCAGCCGGCCAGCGGGGCGAGACCCTCCGGCCCCGCGGGGCGGCCCCGGACCAGCAGGCCCGCCGGCGGCCCAGCCCGGGTCCCGCCCGGAGGGGCCACGCCGAGGAGGCTGCGAATGAGGCGGGTCTTGCCCGCCCCCGACGGTCCGAGAAGCACGACCGTCTCGCCGGCCGCGACCGACAGCCGGCCCCGGGCCGGGTCGTCGAACTCGAACAGCGGCGGGGCGGCGCTCCTCGGCGGTTCCGGCCGCCCCTGTCGGGGGGACACGCTCACCTCGGTAGTCTCCCTCGTCGATGACGGACCTGAAGCGGCTGTGCGTCTTCTGCGGCTCGAAGCACGGTGTCCGGCCTGCCTACCGGGAGGCGGCCCGCTCCATGGGCGAGGCCCTGGTGGCGGGGGGCATCGATCTTGTCTACGGCGGGGGGAGGGTCGGCCTCATGGGGGTGGTGGCCGACGCCGTCCTCGAAGCCGGCGGCGAGGTCATCGGTGTCATCCCGGAGGCGATGAGCGACCGGGAGATCGCCCACTCCGGCCTCACCGACCTCCACATCGTGAAGACGATGCACGAGCGCAAGGCCCTCATGTACAACCTGTCCGACGGGTTCGTGGCCCTCCCCGGAGGCCTCGGCACGCTGGAGGAGCTGTTCGAGATCACAACCTGGTCGCAGCTCGGGCTCCACGCCAAGCCGACCGGGCTCCTCGACGTGGCCGGCTTCTACTCGCCGCTGGTCGCCTTCCTCGATCAGCTGGTGAGCGAGGGGTTCGTGAGCCGGCGGCACCGGGGGCTGCTCCGGGTGGCCGCCGATCCCGTCGAGCTGCTCGGCCGCCTGGCCGCCTTCCCCGACTGACGGACCTCGCCGTCAGCGCGTCGTCGGCGGGGGGGCCGGAGCCGGGTTGAGGGTGCTCGGGGTGATGTCGGGCGGCGGGGCCTTGGGGTCGGCCGGGCGGTTGCCCTTGGCGTAGCAGGCGCTGGCGGTGCGGATGCGCCCGGCGAGGTAGCTGCGCCACTGGCCCAGTCGGGCCTCGGCCACGAGCGTGTCACGCAGGGCATCGTGGACCTCGGCCAGGGTGACGGGATGACCGGCGATGATGTCCTCCACCAGGCCGACGTGCCACCCGTTCTTGGTCATCACGGGCCCGAACGTCGCCCCCTTGGCGGTGCCGAACGCCGCCGCGGCGAAGGCCGGGTCGAGCTGAGCCTGGCTGACGGTGCCGAGGTCGCCCCCCTGGTCCTTGGTGCTGGTGTCGAGCGAGACGTCCTTGGCCACCGCCTGGAACGTCTCCGGGCCCTTGATGCGGGCCAGGGCCTTCTTGGCCTCGTCCTCGGTCGCCACCACCAGGTGGCGGAGGTGGCGCTGCTCGGGGACGGCCAGCTGGTCCTTCCGCTCGCCGAAGGCCTTGGTGATCTGCTCCTCGGTCACCTTCACGTCGGCGGTGAGGGCCTGGAAGAGGGCGCTCGTCTCGAGGAGCCGGCGGAACTCCGCCAGCACGTCGTCCTCGGAGACCCCGTAGGTGCCGAGCGCCGAGATGAACTGCGTCCGCCCACCCTGTGGGTACCGCTGGGCTATGAAGCGGTCGAGCCGGTCCCGCACGGTCTTGTCGGCCGCCTGCAGCTTGCGCTTGGCCACGTCGTGGGCGACGAGGACACCCTGGGCCAGCCCCTTGGCCGCCTCGCCCCTGAAGGCGGCCAGTTGGGCGGGGTCGGTCGGCGGCCGGACGTCGTAGAGGGCTTTGAGCAGCTCGATCCGGCGGTTGAAGTCAGCGTTGCTGATCTTCGTCCCCTCGATCTTGAGGGCGGACCCGTTCGGGGGGCAGCTCCCGCCCCGGTTGCCGACGGCGTACGCCGTGCCGGCGCCGGCCAGCAGGGCGACCAGCGCCACGGCGATGACGGCCAGCTTCGACGGGCCCCGCTCGGGCGGCGGCGGGGGTGGGGGCTCGGCCGCGATCTCGTCGGCCAGCGCCTCGATCTCCCGGTCGTCCTCCGACGAACCTCCGGCAGATGCGCCCCCGGCACCGGTGTCGGCGGGGCCGGGCCGGGGGGTTCCCGGCT
>JAUZEX010000576.1 GCA_030838815.1 Actinomycetota bacterium | reverse complement strand
GCAAGCTCGACTTCATCGAGGAGCCCTACGTCAAGGTCACGATCATCACCCCGACCGAGTACGTCGGGACGCTCATGGAGCTGGCCCAGGGCCGCCGGGGCGACATGAAGATGATGGAGTACCTGTCGGAGAACCGGGTCGAGCTGATCTACGAGCTGCCGCTGGCGGAGATCGTCGTCGACTTCTTCGACCAGATGAAGTCCCGCACCCGGGGCTACGCCTCCCTCGACTACGAGCCGGCCGGCGACCGCCGGTCGAACCTCGTCAAGGTCGACGTCCTGCTCAACAATGTCCCGGTCGACGCCTTCTCGACCGTCCTCCACAAGGACCGGGCGGACGACTACGGCCGCAAGATGGCCGGCAAGCTCCGCAGCCTGATTCCCCGGCAGATGTTCGACGTCCCCATCCAGGCCGCCATCGGCAGCCGGGTCATCGCCCGGGAGACCGTGAAGGCGAAGCGGAAGGACGTGCTGGCCAAGTGCTACGGCGGAGACATCAGCCGGAAGCGCAAGCTGCTCGAGAAGCAGAAGGAAGGCAAGAAGAAGATGAAGACCATCGGCCGGGTCGAGGTCCCCCAGGAAGCGTTCGTGTCGGCTCTCCGGCTCGAGGAGGACTGAGGCTTGGCCGGGGGTCGTCCCGCCGCCGGCCCCGCATCGTTCGACCGCCAGCGGCTCCTGGCCGCCTTGGCGGTCGTGGCGATCCTCGGCAGCCTCGGCGCCGTGCTCGGCAAGCGGCTGGGGACGGGCCGGGGCGTAGTGGCCGCCTCTGGCAGTAGCGGCTCCGGGGGCGGGGGCGCGGCCGGAGGATCCAACGGCAGCTCCGGCAACTCCAACAAGGGCTCGTCCGGTTCGAACTCCAACCGGGGGACGGGCGGGAACGGCAGCAGCGGCGGCAGCAGCAATAAGAGGGGCGGAACCGGCGGTACTGCCGGTACTGGCGGGACCGGCGGCGGCGGCACGGGGACGACGGGCGACACCGTGGGGGGTGGGAGCAACAGCCGCCCCCATCCGACGGCGCCGGGGGCGGCGGCGGCCCCGGGCGGCGGCCCGGCCACCACGGCGCCAAAGGCGCCACCGACGACGATCACGCCGACCCAGTCGACCGTCCCCCAGAACCTGCCCCGGGAAGCCGCCCCGACCCGTGAGGTCCCCTGCCCGGGTAACGTCCCGCCGTCTCCGGCCGGAGGTCGGGTGCGCTGCTACCAGGTCACCGGCGGACACGGCGGCAGCGTCACCGTCGTGGGCGTCCCCGGCATCCCCATCCCGCTCCCGCTGCCGCTGCCCATCGTGGCCCCGGTCATCAACGACACCGGCGACAGCAACAGCAATCACGTCAACAACAACGTCACGGTCTACGTCGACATCGACAACCGTCGAGTCGTGGACGGCGACGCCATTGCCCGCCGCGGCCAACGGATCCTGGCCACGATCCTCCTCCTGCTCGGCCTCCCGGCCGCTGCCCTGGCCGGGTTCCTCGTGCTCCGGCGCCGTCGCGGCGGCGGAGGCTCCGCTCCCCCCGGCCCCGGCGGTTGGCCGGCCCCTCCCGGCGGCACCCCCGCTCCGGGAGCACCGCCCGTCCCCGGCCCCGGCGGCACCTGGGTCTACTACCCGCCCGGCAGCGCACCCCCCGGAGTCCCGCCGCCCCCGGACACCCCGCCCGGCAGTGGAACAGCGTCGTGAGGCGGCCGTCCTGGTTGCTCGTGGCGCTGGCGGCGCAGGTGGCGGCGGTGGCGGGGTACGGGATCGCGCAGGGGAACCGGCGGGTCGTCGCCTATCTCGTCGTGTGGTCGTCGCTGGCGCTGCTGATCCGGGCCGGGCACCGGCGCTGGCCCTTGCCGCGGGCGACGCTGGGGGCGCTGACGGTGGCGGGGGCGGTGCACCTGGTCGGGGGCCTGCTGCCGTCGCCCGATCGGGGGGCGCCGATCTTCTACGAGACATGGCTCGTCCCGGGCGTACTCAAGTTCGACCAGGCCGCCCACGCCTTCGTCTCGGCGGTCGTCACGCTGGCGGTCTTCCAGGCGCTCGGCTACGTCGTCGACCCCCGCCGGGCGGGGCCGGGCGTCCGGGCCATCGTGGCCATGCTGGTCTGCTGGGGGTTCGGGGCGTCGAACGAGCTCTTCGAGTTCCTCTCCGCCCTCCGGTTCCCCGACGCCTACGTCGGGGGCATGGAGAACACCGGCTGGGATCTCGCCTTCAACGCCCTGGGCGGCGTCCTGGCCGCCATCGGCTGCGCCGTGCTCGCCGCGCCCGGACGGTCGGGCGCGTCAGGGGCCGGGCAACGGGTGGGGGTCGTCACGGCGGACCGACCAGGTGGCGGCGAGGTGCTCGACCTCCGTGCGCCGTCCGACCCGGTCGACGTGCCACCACTGGCCCTCCACCCGATCGGCAGTCACGTCGAGGAGGAGGTAGCCGTGGGCGGCGGTCTCGACCCAGGCGACGTGGCGGTTCGATCGGCGGATCGCCCGCTCCAGGGCTGATCTCGCCCCCGGCACCTTGGGGGCCAGCGCCCGGGCGAAGGTCGGGGCGCTGACGGCCGGCACCGTGAAGTCCGCCGCCACCGGCGCCCCCCGCCCGCCGTCCAGGGCCAGCTGCGACACCCACGACGAGTGGAGGTCGCCGCTCAGCACCAGCGCCGGTCCGCCACGGGCGGCCAGCAGCCGCAGCAGCCGCTCCCGCTCGTCCGGATAACCGTCCCACTGCCCGGGATTCACGACGAGGCCCCCGCCGACAGCACCGAGGCGTCGCCCGACCGCCCCTCCCGCGGCCAGGAGATGGATCGGCGCCATGACGACCTGGCTGGCCACCACCGCCCACGGCCGCCCGACCGCGCCAGTGCCCGGAACGCCGGGCGCGCCGCCGTCCGACCCGGGCGGACCGCCGCCCGACCCGGCCGCCGACATCGCCACCGGGGCCAGCACCTCCTCCAACCACTCCCACTGGGCCGGGTCGAGCAGTGCCCGGTCGCGGCGGTGCACTCCGAGGACCGGCCGCCGGCCGGCGGCCGGGCGCTCCCGGCCCTTCAGACGGGTGTCGAGCAGCACGAGGTCGGCCAGCGGGCCCAGCCGCACCGTGCGCCAGATCCGGTAGGGGTCCGCCGGGTCGGGCAGCCCTGACGGCATCCATTCCCGGTAGGCCCGCACGGCCGCCGCCCGCCTCCGGGGCCAGTCCCCGTCGGTCAGCGGAACATGGCCGGCGGCGCCGTCCCACCAGGCGTTGCCGGCCAGTTCGTGGTCGTCCCAGACCGCCACCATCGGGTGGCGGGCGTGGAGCGCCTGCAGGTCGGGATCGGTCTTGTACTGGGCGTGGCGGGCCCGGTAGTCGGGCAGGGTCAGGCACCGGCCCCGGGGCCGGTGGAGGCGGGTCCACCGCTCGTGCTTCGCCTCCGCCTCGTAGATGTAGTCGCCGAGGTGCACGACGAGGTCGACGTCTCGCTCGGCGAGACGGGCGTAGGCGTTGAAGTAGCCGGTGGCGTAGTGGGAGCAGCAGACGACGCCGAGGCGCAGGCGCTCCACCGGCCCGTCAGGTGACGGGAGCGTCCGGGTCCGCCCGATCGGTGACCGATCTCCGCCGGCCCGGAAGCCGTACCAGTAGGTGGTGGACGGCCGGAGCCCGGCCACGACGACGTGCACGGTGTGGTCGGCCGCAGGCGAGGCGTCCACGGAGCCCCCGGCCACCGGGTCGGCCAGGGCCGGATCGGTGGCCACCGTCCACTCCACCGCCACGGTGTCCGAGGCGGCGACGCTCACCCGGGTCCAGAGGACGACGCTGTCGGGCGTCGGGTCCCCGCTGGCCACCCCGTGCGAGAAGATCGGGTTCAGGCTGGGTCCCGGGGCAGCCCGAGCACCCGCTCGGCGATGATGTTCCGCTGCACCTCGGCCGTGCCCCCACCGATGGTCAGCGCCGGGGAGAAGAGAAATCCGGCTACCCAGGGAAAGAGGCCGGGCAGCTGGGGCGGGTTCTCCCGGGCCAGCATCCCGTCGGCGCCGCACAGGTCGACAGCCAGGTCGAACAGCCGCTGCCCGTGACGGTCGGCCAGCGCCTTGCGGACCGACGCCTCCGGCCCCGGCTCCGACGCCGTCCCGGCCGCCCGCCCGACCAGGGCCGCCACCATGCGCAGTCGCAGGATCCGCAGAATCTCCGCCTCGGTGTACACGGCCGCCAGCCGCTGGCGGGCCAGGGGCTCGAGCGGTGCCCGCCCCGCGGCCCGCACGGCGTCGACCAGCGCCGCCACTGTCGGGCCCCGGCCCCACAGGGCGCCCTCCTGCGACAGCGCCACCCGCTCGTTGCCCAGCGTCAGCTTCGCCAGGCGCCACCCGTCGCCCTCGGCCCCCACCAGGTTGCCGGCCGGGACCCGCACCGCGTCGAGGAAGACCTCGTTGAAGTCGGCACCGCCGTTCATCTGCCGGATCGGCCGGACGTCGATCCCGGCCGACCGCATGTCGAGCACGAAGTAGGAGATGCCACGATGGCGGGG
>JAUZEX010000808.1 GCA_030838815.1 Actinomycetota bacterium | reverse complement strand
TGTCCTTCCTCGGCGCCGTCCTCGGCATCCCCGTCGGGTTCCTCCCGGTCGTCGTCTTCACCCGAGCCGACCCCACCAACATCCCGCTCGTGTTCCCATGGCGGATCGTCGTGCTGCTGGTGATCCTGGTCCCCGCAGTGGCCAGCATCGTCACGACGCTGGCCAGCGGGATCGCCCTGCGCCGCCGACCCGTCACCATCTCGACCATGGCCTTCGAATAGTCCAGGTCTGCGAACCGGGCGAAGACACCGAGTCCATCCATCGGTCCGTGATGCCTGCCGCACCCGGCAGCCATCCCGCCGGCCGGTCCGAGCTCTCGCCAGAGGATGCCTCGCAGTTCCTCGAGTGGCTCGTCGTCATCGAGCATCGCAGGCGTCACGCCATCGGCGGCCGCGATCTCCAGGCACCTCCACAGATCTTCGGCGTCTCGGGTCTCGTTCCGCACGGACCGGACTCGGGCCTTCCCGCCTTCCGTTCCTGAGCTGTTCCACGACCTGGTCGGCGAGCTGGCCAGTTGGCTGCTCGCCCGGTATCTGCACCGGGCCCTGCAGCAGGCCAACCCCAGGCGCCGGCCGGACCCGCCACCTCTTCGGCGATCGCTTGCACGACCGCCCGGGCCGGCTCCGGCCATCCCGCCGGGTCGCCGAGGTCGAGAACCGTCACCGCCGCCCTCCTGCCCGAAGCTCAACCGGCTCCCGGCCCGGCGGCGGAAGGGCGGGCCGCTCCCCGGAATCGTTGTTCTCGAAACCGGTCACGAGGTCAGAGGCCACGGATGGCCCGTTCGAGCTCGGAGCGGTGCACCACCCGGGCGATGAGCCATCCGGTGGGTTCTTTCCGGCCGAGGTCGGCGAGCTCGGCGGCGGTGAGCGGCCGGAACAGGATGCGGTAGTCGCCGACGCGCATCCGGAGCCACGGCGGGTTGCCGGCGAGTGCTTTCACGTCCCCTTGTGCCCCTCGGGCGAGGCCGACGACGGCGGATCGGATACGGGCAAGGTCGGTGGTGCCAAGGCCGCGGAGGTCCCGTTCGGCTCTGGGGGCGAGGGTGACGTAGTGGCTCATCGTTCCCCTAGTAGAAGCGATCCGGTGGGAGCACCCCTTGGGGGGTTTCTGCTCCCACTGGACAGGGGCGAAGTGTCTCGCCCCCACCGCCTCTCCCACGGGAGGCTCAGGCGCCCGCCGCCTCGGCCGTCGCCGCCGCCTCGAGCTCGTCGAGCACGTCGAAGGCGGAGCGGGTCCGCCCGGCGGCGAGGTCTTCATCCGCCTCGGCCATGCTCCGGGTGAACTCCGGGGCGTTGGCCAGCACCCAATCTTCGAGCCCTTCCTCGTTGAGCGGCACCAGCGCGGCCACGGGCCGGCCGCGCTTGGTAATGAGCGCCGGCCGGCCGGTGCTGGTCACCTTGTCGACGATGCCACCCGCCCGGTTGGCAAGCTCACGGATGCCCACCCAATCCACCGACTACCTCCTCGCGCAATGTACCGCCGTCTGTCGGTACAACTGTAGAGGAGCCGTCAAGGCGGGCAGGTCGGCGGACGCTACATGCCGTTCTGCGGCCCATTCGAGGAGGGGCAGGGTCGTGCGCCCGTGCGTTATTACCCGCGGCGCTTGTGACACGGCCGTGTCACAAGCTCTCCTTCTGGCGAACCGTACCCAGAGGAGCTAGATCAGAAGGTTTTGTGACACGGCGATCATCGAAGGTACTGCTCGAACGGTGAAAAGGTGCTGCGACCTGCCGTCGCTGCCTGGCGACGGGAGCGCAATGAAGTCAGCCTGCTAGTACAGTGGCGGCTCAGCACCCAGTGGCAGAGCGAGCGGCTCAACAGAAGTCAGGAGGATGTTGCCGTACTTCTGGGAGCGGAGACGAGTCTGGTCAGCGCTATCTCGAACCTCAGGGTTCAGCGGTCGGTTCAGCTGGTCCATCGCACCGGGCGCCGCTATACCCGGGCCTATGCCGGGTCAGCCGCCGGCGCCGGTCTGGCGGGCGCAGCGAGCGGCCCTGGCGGCGACTGTGTCTACGAGCCGGCGGGTGAGCGGCCGGCGCAACGCCTTTACGTCCGGGGCGGCGGCTGCGGCGGTGAATACCTCCGGGGCGGCGAGGGCGAGCTCGCCAACGCGGGCCACGGTCCGATCCGGGTCCAGGCCGAGTTCGGCGGCGACCTTCACCCAGGTCGAGGGGGAGTGGCTGTTGAGGCGGTACTCCCCGCCGAGCTTCATGGCCATATTCAGCTTCAGCTCGTCGACGCCGTCGTAGGGGAGCATGGACGCCACGTCGTAGAGCGGAGCGAGCCGGACCTGGTCGCCGGCGAGGAGCAGCGAGTAGTTCTTGGCGTGGGCGTCGGTCCCGCCGATCAGCCAGTTCCACGCCAGCGCGTCGAGAAACTCTCGTAGCGCAGTGTCGGCGGCCGCCGCCGGCCGGATGACGTCGCGCAAGAGCCGGGCGACAGCCGCCGGAGAGGGCCCGCCGTCGGCCTGGTACTTACGGGAAGGGGTTACGCGGAGCGCCTGGCAGAGGTCCTCCTGGTGGACCCGCAGGACCTGGTCGCCATCGCGGCGGCGGTCGTAGCGGGTGACGACGACGGCGGTGACCTTGGCGAAGCGGACGATGCCGGTCCGGGCGACGCGGAGCCCGGCGCGGGCT
>JAUZEX010000557.1 GCA_030838815.1 Actinomycetota bacterium | reverse complement strand
CCCCGTAGAGGGCCAGCCGGATCCCACCGCCGGGTACGGGGAGCTCCACGGGGTCGTCGGTCTGAGCGAAGGAGGCGGGCACGGCGATGCCGGCCTCGGCCGCCTCCCGCTCCAGGCGGACCACGGCCTCGTTGTAGTAGAGGCGGCGCACACCGAGCGCCAGGGGGACGCCGAACAGCGCCACGGCCAGGGTGGTGACGGCCAACATGGTGCTGAGGATCCGCCGGGTCACAGCGTTTCGAGGCGGTACCCCACACCCCGGATGGTGCTGAGCCGGTGGGGGTCGTCGCCGGCGGCCAGGAGCTTCCGGCGGAGGGCCGAGATGTGCATGTCGAGGGTCTTGGTGGAGCCGAACCAGTGCTCGTCCCACACCTCGGCCATGATCCGCTCCCGGCCGACGACCTGGCCCGCCTCGGTCATCAGCAGGGCCAGCAGGTCGAACTCCCGGGGCCGCAGCTCGACCTCTGCGCCGTTGACCCACATCCGGTGCGAGCCGGCGTCGAGCTCCAGCCCGCCGACGGCGAGGCGCCCGGTCGGTGCGCCGGGGCCGGCCCGGCGCAGATGGGCCCGGACCCGGGCCATGAGCTCCGCCAGCCGGAAGGGTTTCGTCACGTAGTCGTCGGCCCCGGCGTCGAGCCCGACGACGACGTCGATCTCCGTGTCCCGGGCCGTCAGCATGACGATCGTCGTACCGGGGGCGACGGCCCGCAGCCGCCGGCAGACCTCGACGCCGTCGAGGTCGGGCAGGCCGAGGTCGAGGAGGACGAGATCCGGCGCCGCCTCGGTCGCCTCCCGCAGGCCGTCGGACCCGGTCGCCGCCCAGCGCACGGCGTAGCCCTGCGTGGTCAGGGCCTGGGCGAGGCCGCGGCCGATGGCCTCGTCATCCTCCACCACCAGGACCTGCCGTTCCTCCATGGCGGTCAGGCTACGTCCGGGGGGGGATTTACCGAACGTTGACCCGGCGGTGAACCGCTTTGACCGACGGGGGAGACCGCCCATACCGCCACCTCCGTATGGTCGATCTCATGAAGCGCATCCCGATCCTGATCGCAGTGACTGGCCTGGCCCTGCTCGCCGCCTGCGGCGGAGGCGGCACGAGCAACGGAGCCGCCAAGCCCGCCCCCGGCGCCGTCGGTAGCTCCAGCTCGAGCTCTACCGCCAGCTCCACCTCCACCGCCTCGAGTCCCGGTTCCACGGCCGCCCAGGGCGGCGTCAACCCCAACGGGCCCGAGGTCAACGAGGCCGGTGACATTCCCGACAACCAGGTGTTCGTGGTCTACCGGCCGCCGTCCGGTGGCTACAGCGTGAAGGTCCCCGAGGGCTGGGCCCGCTCCGAGGCGAACGGCGCGGTGACCTTCACCGACAAGCTGAACGGCATCCGGATGGAGACGGTCGACGCCGCCACCGCCCCCACGGTGGCGTCGGTGACCCAGAACGACATACCGCCGCTCAAGGCGGCAGCCAAGAACTTCGAAGCGGGAACGGTGAAGGATGTGACCCGCAAGGCCGGCACGGCGGTGCTGGCCACCTACAAGGCCGACTCCGAACCGAATGCGGTCACGGGCAAGGTCGTCCACGACGCGGTCGAGCGCTACACGTTCTGGCGGGCGGGCAAGACGGTCATCCTCACGCTGTCCGGACCCCAGGGAGCCGACAACGTCGACCCGTGGCGGATCGTGACCGACTCCTTCACATGGCTGTGACCGACCCGGTGCTCGAAGCCCGCGAGCTGTACCGCTTCTACCACGCCGGCCCCGAGGAGACCCTCGCTCTGCGGGGGGTGTCGGTGGCCGTCAGGGCGGGCGAGATCGTGGCCGTGGTCGGCCCGTCCGGCTCGGGGAAGTCGACGCTGCTGGCCTGCCTGGCCGGGCTCGACGAGCCGGACGGGGGCACGGTGACCGTCGCCGGCGAGGTCATGACCCGCCGGTCCGAAACCGAGCGGGCCGGCCTGCGGGCGCGGCGCATCGGCATGCTGTTCCAGTCGGCCAACCTGCTCGAGGCCTTCACCGTCGACGGCAACGTCGCCCTGGCCCAGCGTCTGGCCGGAAACCCTGACAGCACAGGGCGGGCGGCCCTCCTGGCCGACCTCGGTCTCGCCGCCCGATCCGGGGCCTACCCCGCCGAACTGTCCGGCGGGGAGGCGGCCCGGGCCGGGCTGGCCGTCGCCCTGGCCAACGACCCCCCCGTCATCCTGGCCGACGAACCCACCGGCGAGGTCGACGGCGCCGCCGAAGCCTCCGTGCTCGCCCTGCTGCGGGCCCGGGCCGACGCCGGCGCCGCCATCGTCGTCGTGACCCACAGCCCCGCCGTGGCCGCCGCCGCCGACCGCACCGTGGCGCTGTTCGACGGCCGCGTCGTCGACGGCGACGTCCTCGACCGCGAAGCAGCAATGAGGGAACCAGGAGTGAGGTCGGCATGACAGGCGAGAGTTCAGACCACGACCTGCTCGTCCGCGCCACCGGCGTGGCCCGCACCTTCGGGAAGGGCCGGGCGGCGGTGGTGGCCGTCCACGGCGTCAGCGGCGAGATCGGGGCCGGGGCCCGGCTGGCCCTGACCGGGCCGTCAGGGTCGGGCAAGTCGACGCTGCTGCACCTCCTGGCCGGGCTCGACGAGCCCACGGTCGGAACCGTCACCTGGCCCGCGCTGGGGGAGCGGCATCAACTCCGCCCCGGGCCGGTGGCGATGGTCTTCCAGGGTTCGAGCCTGCTCCCCCCGCTCGATGTGGCCGAGAACGTCGCCCTTCCTCTGCTCCTGGCCGGTGGTTCGCCGGCCGAAGCGGACGCCACCGCCCGCCGGGCGCTCGACCGGCTCGGGCTGGCCGACCTCGCCGCCAAGCTGCCGGAGGAGCTCTCCGGGGGCCAGGCCCAGCGGGTGGCGGTGGCCCGGGCCCTGGCCGGCCGGCCCCGCCTGATCCTGGCCGACGAACCCACCGGCCAGCTCGACCACCGCACCGGCGCTGTCGTCGTCGACGCCCTGTTGGAGACGGCCGGTGCGCTGGGCGCCGCCCTGGTGGTCGCCACCCATGATCCCCGGGTGGCCGACCGCCTGGCGGCGCGCTGGTCGATGTCCGACGGACGCCTCGTCGTCCCCGAAGGGAGTCTGTCGTGTTCGGCCTGACCTGGATTTCGGCCCTGGCCCGGCGCCGCCGCGGACTGCTGGCGGCGACCGCCGCCGGTGTGGCGGTGGCCGTCGCCCTGCTGGCCTCCATCGGCACGTTCGTCTCCTCCTCCAAGGCCACGATGACCCGCCGGGCGGTGGCCGGGGTCGCCGTCGACTGGCAGGTCGAGGCCCAGAACGGCGCCGATCCGGCCGCCGTCCTCGACACGGTCCGGGCCTTCCCCGGCGTCAGGACGGCGCTGCCGGTGGGCTTCGCCGCCACCAGCGGCCTGGAAGCGACCACCGGCGGCACCACCCAGACCACCGGCCCCGGCTTCGTCCTCGGCCTCCCCGACAACTACCGCACCGCCTTCCCGGGCGAGCTGCGGGACCTGGCCGGCGCCGGCACCGGCGTCCTTCTCGCCCAGCAGACCGCGGCCAACCTCCACGCCGCGCCGGGCGACACCGTCACCGTCGGACGGGCCGGTCTCCCGCCGGTGTCGCTCCGGGTCGACGGCGTGGTGGAGCTGCCCGAGGCCGATTCGTTGTTCCAGAAGGTCGGCGCGCCGGTCGGCGCCCAGCCTCAGGCGCCCCCCGACAACGTCCTCCTCGTCCCGCAGGCCCGATGGCACGAGCTCTTCGACCCGCTGGCCGCCCCCCGGCCCGACCTCGTCCACACCCAGGTCCACACGGCGCTGCGCCGGACCCTGCCCGGCGACCCCGCCGCGGCCTACGCCGCCATCTCGGGCCAGGCCCGCAACCTCGAGGTCCGCCTGGCCGGCGCCGGCATCGTCGGCGACAACCTCGCCGCCACCCTGGCCGCCGCCCGGGGTGACGCCCTCTACGCCCAGGTCCTGTTCGTCTTCCTCGGGCTCCCCGGCGCGGTCCTCGCCGGCCTCCTCACCGCCTCGGTGGCGGCGGCCGGAGCGGCACGGCGGCGCCGGGAACAGGCCCTGCTCCGGGCCCGGGGCGCGGCCACCGGCAGGCTCGTGCGGCTCGGGCTCCTCGAGGCCGGAGCGGTCGGGGTCACCGGCGCCGCA